>CADCTO010000274.1 GCA_902805585.1 uncultured Armatimonadota bacterium
GGCGCGTTTCGAGGGCAACGGCAACTACCGCTCGGCCGGCAACGTGGTGGTGATGTCGCCGCACGACCCGGACCTCGTGCTGGCCGGACCCCTGGGCGGCGGCATCCAGCGCTCCGAGGACGGCGGCCGCACCTGGGCACGCGTCGGCCCGGACGACCTTTCGCCCACCCACATCCTGTTCGACCGTGCGAACGCCCGGCGCGTCTGGCTGTGCGCCCTGCCGTGGGGCGACATCAAGGTGAAGCGCGCGGACGGGACCGAGGTAGGACTGCACGGCGGGCTGTTCCGCTCGGAGGACGCGGGCAAGACGTGGACGGAGATCGCCGCCGAATCGCCGAGCGAGATGGTCCAGGATCCCGGCGACCCGTCCGTCCTGTTCGGCATCATCCGCCCCAAACAGGTCGTCCGCTCGACGGACGGCGGCCGGACGTGGGTGAATCATTCGGTGGGGCTGGCGCCGTTCGGGAAAGGCGACGCGCGCGAGGACGGCACCTACGAGGCGCTGTGCGCCGGGCCGGATTTCCTGCTGGCCGGCGGCCACGGCGGGCACATCTACCGCCTCGACGGCGACAGGAAGGCCTGGCGCGCGGTGCGCTGGGAGAAGGCCGACGAGGGCGACTGGTGGGGCCGGATGCGGCCGGACTCGTACCGGCACTTCGGCTCGGCGCTCGGCTTCATCGGCGTCAACCCGCGCGACCCGCGGCACTGGGTCTTTACGGACTGGTACGCGCTGTACCAGAGCTACGACGCGGGCAAAACGTGGAAGCTGACCCTGGACGGCATCGAGATGACCGTGCTCAACACCGTCGCGCAGGAGCCCACAAACCCGAACGTCTTCCACGCCGGGATGGCCGACGTCGGCTACTTCCGTTCGCCCGACGGCGGCAAGACGATGCGCTGGATCACGAAGGACATCTCCAACAACATCAAGTCCATCGTCGCCGCCCCCGCCCAGCCCGGGCGCCTGTACGCCACCGGCCCGCGCGAGTGGCAGTGGCACGCAAACGAGGTGTTCGTGTCCGACGACGCCGGGCTGTCATGGCGGCGCACGGGTCTGAACGGGATTCCCGGCATGACGGAGCGCCGCAGCGAGACCGTGGTCGCGCACCCGGCGAAGAAGGACGAGGTCTGGGTCACGGTTTCCGGTCCGGTCCGTCCCGGTGAAGGCGGCCCGTGGCGCAGCGTGGACGGCGGCCGGACCTGGACGTGGCAGGGCAAGGGGCTGCCGGAAACGGACCACTTCTTCCGCAGCGGCTACTGGGTGGCGGGGCCGGAACTCGCCATCTCCGGCGACGGGTCGCTCCTCGCGACCAGCAATGACCGCCGCCTCCTGGCGCGGCGCGGGCCGAACGACGACGCGTGGACGATGCTGGACGTCCCCGACGGCGCGCCCAACTGCGTGACCGCCGACCCGCTGCGTCCCGGCCGCTTCTTTCTGGCGCTCCAGAACGGCGGCCTGTGGCGCAGCGACGACGGCGGCAAAACGTGGAAAAACGTCGTGGACCGCGACATCCACTGGGTGACGCCCGACCTGAAGGTCAAAGACCGGGTGGCGGCCGTGGCGCCCTGGGGCGTCCTGGTGAGCACCGACGCCGGGGCGACGTGGCGCGAGATGAGCCGCGCGCTGCCGTACCGGCACGGGCGCAACGTCGTCTGTTTCGCCGGCGAACGGGTGGTGGTCGGCACCGGCGGCAACGGCGTGTTCTACGCCCCGCTGTCGTCGCTGCGGGGCGCCCCGACCTCGCGCGCCCGCCGCGCGACACGTGCGACCACCGCCGGGGCGCCGCAGCCGAAGCCTGCACCGGAGGCGGCCGCTCCGCTTCCCGTTGCCGTCGCACCGAGCCACCCCGCCCTCCGCTATTCGGGCCGGTTCGACCGGCGGGACCCGGCCGGGCCGCGCTGCGCCTGGCCCGCGAGCACGGTGACGCTCCGGTTCCGGGGCACCGACCTGAACGTGCGGCTGCGCGATACGGGTTCGGACCGCTGGCAGGTCGAGGTGGACGGCGTGCCGACGTTCGTCCTCCAGGCGCGCGAGGGCGACCACACGTACCGGGTCGCCTCGGGACTGCGCGTGGGCGTGCCGCACACGGTCCGCCTGGTGAAGGCCACGGAAGCGCTGTTCGGCACCGCACAGTTCCGCGGCTTCCAGCTAAGCCGCGGCGCGAAACTGCTGCCGGTCCCGGCGTCCACGCGGCGCATCGAGGTGATCGGGGACTCGATCAGCGCCGGATACGGGAACGAGGCGGCCGGCAAAGAAGAGCGCTTCTCGCACACGACGCAGAACGCATACCGCACGTACGGCGCGATCGCCGCGCGGAAACTGGGCGCCGAGTACGCCTGCCTGGCCTGGTCCGGCAAGAAGCTGTGGCCCGACAACACGCTGCCGGAGATTTACGGCCGGAGCCTCCCGACCGACGCCGGCAGCCGGTGGGACTCCGCCCGGTGGACGCCCGACGTCGTGCTCGTCAACCTCGCCACGAACGATTTCGGCGGCGCGATCCCCGACGAGTCCGGCTGGACGGGCGCCTACAAGTCTTTCCTCGCCCGCCTGCGCCGCAGCCACCCGCGGGCCCGGATCTACTGCGCCGTCGGGCCGATGATGGGCGATTGGGGGAACGGTAAGCCTTTGACGACGCTGCGCGGCTACCTTGCCCGGATGGTGCGGGACCTGCGGGCGGGTGGCGAGCGGAACGTCCAGGTGATCGATTTCGGCACGCAGGACGCGAAGAACGGCTTCGGCGCCGACTGGCACCCCAGCGTCAAGACGCACGCCCTCATGGCCGAGCAACTGACCCGGAGACTCCGCCGCGACCTGAACTGGTGACGCTTGTTACGTGGCGCCGGTGTGCGGGTCCTGAACGGCCCGCACTCTGGCAGTATCGGGTGAAGATTCCTCGTGGGCCGGCGGTCTTAATTCCGACCGTGATCACCCGCGAAGGGAGAACCCGATGCACATCACCATCCGGGCGTTCCTCGTCGGCGCGCTGCTGTGGGGCGGCGCTAGCCCGCACGGGGCGCGGGCGCAGGTGCCCGTCGCCGCGCTCCCGCTGGAGGAGTCGCTGAAACGGGCACAGGTCGGCGGCAAGTACCGGATGCTCCTGCGGCAGATCAAGGTCGAAAAAGACCGCCAGGAGTTCTCCGCCTTCCGCGACTTCGGCTACCACGCCGCCACGACCTGCGCCGAACATACGGACCTGCCGAAGGGCTACTGGGTCTACGTCTACCCCTACTGGTACATCTGGCGCGACCGGGTGGGGGAGCCCGGGGAACGGCGGGCCTGGGGGCCGGAACAGGCGACCGGCCGGCCCGACACGCCGCAGGCGGGGGACCACCAGTCGGCGTGGGCCTCCAGCACGAAGGACGACAGCGACGAGTGGCTGATGCTGGAGTACGAGAGGCCGGGCGTGGCCCGCTCGCTCCACATCCACGAGACGTTCAACCCCGGCGCCGTCGTGCGGGTCACGGTTTTCACCCTCGACGGGCGCGAAGTGGAGGTGTGGCGCCGGGAGCGGCCGCGCCTTCCCCGGACCGCGCGGTACGTCCTGCGCCCGACCGTCTCGGAGCGCGTCCTGACCAACCGCGTCAAGATCTACCTCGCCTCGCGCAGCGTCCGCGGCTGGAACGAGATCGACGCGGTGGGCCTGCGGGACGAGTCGGGGGCGCTCCAGTGGGCGACGGCGGCGCACGCCAGCAGCACCTACGGCGTCGCGGAGGAGCGGGGCGACCGGCGGACGGCGTCGCCGGTCGGGCCAAAGGAACTGGAGGTCATCGAATAGCGGTAGCGCCGCTGCTGGCCGTCAGTCGGGAGACCCCGGCTGGCCCGGCAGCACCCGGAACTCGACGTCGTCTGCCGCGACGCGGAACTCGGATTCGGACAGCAGGACGCGGAACTCGAAGGCGGCTTCCGGGTGCAGATCCACTTCCTCGTACAGCCACCAATCGCCGGCCAGATCGCCCAGCCCTTCGACGCTCTTGACGCCGCGGAAGACCAGTTCGAACCGTCCGGCCGGGCCCCAGGGGCAGTCGCTGCCGTCGATCAACAGCCGCACTTCCTCCGGCGCGGGCCAGTCCGCCTGCTCGATCCGCCCGTCATGGAGTGTGGTCTCGGCGAACGCGCGCATGCTCTCCGGCAGCCGTGGGCGGATGGCCGCCTGATGCTCCTGGTTCGCCGCAGAGGCCGCTTTCCAGCGCCGGTTTGCGGTGTGGTACGGGACCCCCGATCCGGGCTGAAGGCTCTGGTATAACTCGCGCGTGAAGAACTTCATAGCGTCCGGTGCCGTGGCTTAGGCTTCGCCCCGTCCTGCCCCGTGTCCTGCCGCGGTCGGCGCCCCGGCGGGACGCGGGCGGCAGGAAAGGCGGCGTCCGGTGGCGCAATCTAGCCGGCGCCCCGGATGCCTGTGGCGGATCCGACGTCCGTCTGGCAAATCCGCCGGTGCGCCAGAGCCCTCCATGAAACGCGGCACCGTTTTCGTGCTTATGAAGCTTCTGACTGCATCGGCGGCGGCGGTGATCCTCGCACGCGTAACGTCTTCTGCCGCGCCGGCGGCACCCACGGCATCGGCCGCGACGGTGCTTCCTGCAACCGCCCTGTTGAAGATCCAGGCGGTGCCGCCAAACGGTCTGGTGCTCGTTCCGGCCGACCTGGCGACCCTCTTCGGCGGCGCGACGATGGACGCCGGTGCCCGCGTCGTGCTCGCATTGACGGCGTCGGCGAAGGGCCGGCCCGTGCCGGCGCAGTTCGTGCCCGACGCCGGTTCCCGGACGAAGGGAATGCTCGTGCTCCGATTGCCGAACACGGGAATACGGAGCGTCGAACTCCGTCGGTCCCCGGCTGCCCCGCCCCCGGCTACCGTGGGCCGAGAGCGCACCGTCCGTACGCGGCACTACGTCCTCTCGTTCGACCCGGCGAAACAGGGGGGGTTCCCCGCCCGCATCGCCTTCGCCAAGACGGGTAAGGCCGTCGAAAACTTCGTCTGGAACGACCGCCTCTTTTCGCCGACGCTCGGCCAGTTCTGGCTGCGCCGCGACCCGCAGCCGCGCGTGCAGATCGTTTCCGAGGGCGCGGTCTGTACCGTGGTCCGGGTCCGCGCCCGGTACACCGGCGCGGACGGCAAGCGGCCGCCGTCGCAGCCGGAAGCCGTTTACGACTGGTACCTGTTCCGCGACGAGCCGCTCGCCTTCGTCGCCGCGCGCGTGCGACAGCCTCGCCCCACGTCCTGGGGGGAACTGCATTTCCTGGAGTTCAACGTCACCGATGACACTTTCCGCCGCTTCGCCGGCGGCGCCCCCGTCCGCGAAGCTGAGCTCGCCGGCTCGAAGCAGGCCAGCCCATTCGATACCTGGGCGGCCCTGTTGAGCGGAACCGGGGACGCCGCCATCGGCATGTTCGGCGCGCCGTCGATCGTGTACGACGGGCGGGGGGAGTACGGGACCTACCTCCACGCGCACGGCCCGGCGACGTGGCAGGGCTGGAGCGGGACCGACGCGCGCCGCTCCACCTGGCTCTGGATCGGGCAGGACGCCCGGCCCGCCGAAGCCGTCCGGGCGGCCGCCCGGCAGTCGCCCCAGGCGGCGCGCGTCGTCCTGACCCGGGCGGACCTGGACCGGCAGATCACGGGATTGCGCGCGTCGGCGGCGCGGCAGCCGGGCGGGACCCGCCAGCGCACACTCTGGCGCGTGAGCCTGGCCGAGCGCCGGCAGGCGCAGGCGCGACTGGACGAGGCCGCCCGGATCGCGCGCGGGCCGCTGCCGGCGGGATGGTCCCAGCACACGGCCGGCGATCTGGGCCTCGCGCTGCGGCGAGGTGCGGACGGCGTGCAGGTGCAGAGCCTGTTCGATCTGAAGAACGGGGAGGAGCTGCTGGCGTCGAACACGCCGCCGCTGTTCACGCTCACGCTCCGCGACACGAAGAGCAAAGAGGAGGTGCCCCTCACCGCCGACGCGGGATGGCGCCGGGTGACCCTCGAGCGCAGCGGCGGGGGGGTCGCCGTGCGCTGGCTCCAGGCGGCGGACCCGCGCCTCCAGGGCGTCGCCGTCACGGCCAGGGCGACCGCCGACGCGCGCACCCACGCGTGGCGATGGACGCTGGCGGTGGAGAACCGCAGCGCCGCCTGGAGCGTGTGGCGCGTTTCGTTCCCCCAGGTCGCGCTGGCGGAGATGGGCGGGAACGCGAAGGTGCTGTTCCCGCGCGGGCCGGGAGAGGTCCAGGCCGGGTTGTGGGGACGTCCCTTCAGCTATAAGGGCAACTACCCCAACGGCTGGTGCGCCATGCAGCTTATGGCGGCCTACCGCGAGGCGCCACGCCCCACCGGCCTGTACTTCGCCGTCCACGACCCCTTCGGCAGCACCAAAGACCTGTCGGTGGAGTCCGACCTCGCGACACACAGCGTCCGCTTCGGCTACGACATCCCCGCCCCGAACATGGGAAGCGCCGGCAACGATTTCCGCCTGAGCGGCGAGGCCGTCTGGCAGCTACTGCGGGGAGACTGGTTCGACGCTGCCACGATCTACAAAACGTGGGCGCGCGGCCGGGCGAACTGGTGGCCGCGCCTGACCGCGGACGGGCGCGCGGACACGCCGCTCTGGATGCGCGAGCTGAGCGCGTGGACGATCGACGACGGCACGGGGCCTGAACTCCTGGCTCGCGAAAAGTGGTTTCGCGAGACGATGGGTGTGCCGGTCGGGATGCACTGGTACAACTGGCACCGGATCCCGTTCGACAACGACTATCCGCATTACTTCCCCACGAAGCCGGGCTTCACGGAAGGGGTGGGGGCGCTGAAGGACGCCGGCCTGTTCGTGATGCCCTATATCAACGGGCGGCTCTGGGACACGCGCGACCGGGGCGCAGACGACGCGGAGTTCACGACCCGGGCGCTCCCCCACGCGACCAAAAACGACGCGGGCCAGCCGATCACCGAGCAGTACGGCAGCAAGGAGGGCGACGGCAGCCCGGTGAAGCTGGCGGTCATGTGCCCGGCGACGCCCTTCTGGCAAAAGACGATGCGGGACACCGTGGTGCGCCTGACGGAGGAGCAGGGGGTGAACGGCGTCTATCTGGACCAGATCGCCGCCGCCGCGCCGGCCCTGTGCATGGACGCCGCGCACGGGCACCCGCTCGGCGGCGGGCACTGGTGGAACGAGAGCTACGGTCGGATGCTGTCGGGGATCCGGCGGGCGATGCCCCGCGACCGCATGCTCACCTCCGAGTGCAACGCGGAGCCGTTTCTCCGTTGGTTCGACGGGTACCTGACGTGGCACTGGCAGTTCGACGGGCAGGTGCCGGTCTTCCCGGCGGTCTACGGCGGCGCCATCCAGATGTTCGGGCGCGCCTACCGCGGCGGCCCGACGAAAGACCTGGCGCTTCGGATGAAGGCCGGACAGCAGCTCGTCTTCGGCGAACAGATCGGGTGGCTGAACCCGGACGCCGCCCGGGAACCGCCGCAGAACGCCGACTTTCTGCGCCGCGTCGTCGGTCTGCGCCACCGGCTGCGCCGCTACTTCTATGCGGGTGAGATGGCCCGGCCGCCGAAGCTCGCAGGCCCCGTCCCCACCGTAACCGCGGACTGGCAGTGGGAGGGCGTGTGGCCGGTCACGACCGCCGCCGTGCTGACCGGCGCCTGGAGCCAGCCGAAGGCGAGAAAGCTTGTCCTGCTGTTCGTCAACGCCGGCGACCAGCCGGTAACCGCGGCCGTGAACTTCGACGCGCGCCGGTACGGCATCTCTGCCAAACGGCTCTCCGCCACGCGCATCGACGCGGAAGGGCAGGCCCGGGCCGAATCGCTGCCCGCCCGGTTCGAGCGCCGGCTGACCTTCCCGCCCCAGCGCGCGCTGGCCCTGGAGCTACAATGGTGAACGGGCCGGGGGGTGACCCTCGGACGGCCGCCGCCCCCGTGCCGTCGCTCGGACGTTCGCTTCTGGTCGGCGGCTTCGGGTTCGGCCTTGCGAGCGTCTGCGTCTTCGCCACCGTCGCCTTCGCCGAGCGGTGGATGTACGAGCGGTTGGGCCTGGCCGGCGCGTACCTCGCCTGGACCGCCCTCTTCATCCTGCTCGGGGGCGGCGCCCTGAGCCCGCTCGTCCGCGAACGGGCGCGCCTGCCGCGGTTCTACGGGCTTTTCGCCCTGGCGTTCGCGGCGTATGCGGCGGGCTGGATCGGCGCGTACTTCGTCCTCCGCGGGGCCGCCGGGGAGTGGGCCGGCTCGCTCGCGGGCTCTGCACTGATGGGTCTGGTCTTCGCCGCCGGGTTCGGGGCGCCGCGCGCCTCGCTTCGCCTCTGCGCGGTGCTCTTCGTGATGAACTCCATCGGGTACTTCCTGGGCTCCGCGCTCAACAATGCCGTCGGCGGTACGGCGGGAATGCTGCTGTGGGGGTGCGTCTACGGGCCGTTCCTCGGGACCGGACTGGGCGCGGCGCTCTACCTCGCCCAGAACGCGCGCGGGCGTGTGATCGCGTCGGACGACAGGGCCGCCCGCCCCCGCCCCGATTGAGTTCGCGAGAAAGGACCTGTTATGCGACGGTATGAACGTTCCGGCATCAAGATGCGCCTGCTCGGCGCGGCGCTCGCCCTCGGGCTGGTCGGCGCGACGGTTCGGGCGGCGCCCGCGGCGCAGACGGCTCCGCTCAAGCCGCTTCCGTACACGGGCGTGAATCTGGCGGGCGGCGAGTTCTACGACCCGAACAAGGTCTCCGAGCCGCTGCACGGAAAGAACTTCACCTACCCGACGGCGGCCGAGTTCGACTACTTCGCCGGTAAAGGGATGAACGTTTTCCGCGTCCCGTTCCGCTGGGAGACGCTCCAGCCCGCCGCGAAGCAGCCGTTCCGCAAAGCCGAGATCGACCGCCTGAAGGCGTGCGTCAAGCTGGGAACCGACCGCGGCCTGGTGGTGATCCTCGACCCGCACAACTCCGCCCGCTATTTCGGCAAGGTGGTCGGCGGTCCCGAAGTCGGGCACGACGTCTTCGCCGACTTCTGGGCGCGGCTCTCGGCGGAATTCAAGGGCGACCAGAAGGTCTGGTTCGGGCTGGTCAACGAGCCCCACGGCATGCCGACGGCGCAGTGGGTGGAGGCGGCGAACGCTGCCATCGCGGCCATCCGCAAGGCCGGCGCCCGCAACCGGCTCCTCGTGCCCGGCAACGCGTGGAGCGGGGCGCACAGCTGGCTGGCCGACTGGTACGGCGGGCCCAACGGCGTCCACCTGCTGGACATCCGCGACCCGCAAAACAACTACCTCATCGAGGTCCACCAGTACCTGGACCCGGACAGCTCCGGCACGCGCCCGGAAGTGGTCAGCCCGACCATCGGCAGCGAGCGGATCCGCGCGTTCACGGAGTGGTGCCGCAAGCACAAGAAGCGCGCCTTCCTCGGGGAGTTCGCCGCCGCTCCGGGCGAGGCGGGGCAGCGGGCCATAGACGACCTGCTCCGGGCCATGGAGCGGGACCGCGACGTGTGGGTCGGCTTCACCTGGTGGGCTGCCGGGGCGTGGTGGGGCGACTACATGTTCTCGCTGGAGCCGAAGGACGGCCGGGACCGGCCGCAGATGGCGTACCTGCGCCCCCACCTTCAGCCGTCCAAGACGACCGGCGGCGGGGAAGCGCGGCGCCGGCCGGCTTCGCCGGCTGTTACGGACCGCCACACCCCGTAAAGCTTGTGCGTCGGACCATAGCCGTGCCCCCAATGCCGGCACCCCTTGCCCACGCCAGGCAGGCAGGGGTCGCACCAGACCGGCCGTCGCCATCACGTTCTTGTCATACGTTTCGTGCGGCGGGTTGACTCTCGCGGTTTCGTGGTAAACTTAACAGGAATGCCCTCGCCGCCCCGATGCGGCAGAAACGACTGGCGGAGAATCCATGGTTTTGCGCCTCTCGCTCCACCTGCCGGAAGATTTCGCCCTTTTGTCGCTGGTACGCCGTCAATGTCGCAGTTTCCTGGAGGCGCTCCACATCGCCGAGCAGGACATATCCGACATCGAGACGGTCGTCGGGGAACTGGCATGCAACGCGGTGCGCCACGGCGCCTCCCCGGAGTACCGCGTGGAGCTGGAGTGCCGCGTCGACCGGGTCGTCGTCCGGGTGGTGGATGAAGGGCCGGGGTTCTGCCTCGGCGAGATACTGCCTGCCGGAACGCCCCGCACCGACCACGACGGAGGGGAGCGGGTGGGCGGATGGGGCATCCCGCTCGTCCGGTCGCTCGCCGATCAGGTGGAGTTTGCCCCCAACCACCCCCGCGGGACCGCGGCGCGTGCGGAGATGCGGCTCCGCCACGCCGTCACGACCCCGCGGTAGCGGCCAGGCCCGTCCGCTCCGTGGTCCGTTCCTCTGCTTGAAAAGGAAACCCCCGGCTTCGCGCGCAACTATCTCCTGCGCGGGTCCGATCCCGGAGATTACCGGACGGACCGCTCGCGGCAAGGAGGCCCCGGCACGACATGTTGACGCGAAGGGATCTGATGGGGGCGGCCCTCGGGGCGCTTTTGGCGGCGCGTCCCGGAGCGGATCGTGCCGCCGGCGCGGACGTGCCGGCGGCCTCCCGGCCGAACCTCCTCTTTATCCTGGCCGATGATCTGGGCTACGGTGACCTGGGCTGCTACGGGCAGAAGCGGTTCGAGACCCCGAACCTGGACCGGCTGGCGCGCGAGGGGATGCGCTTCACGCAGTTCTACGCCGGCGCGCCGGTCTGCGCGCCGTCGCGCTGCGTCCTGCTGACCGGCCTGCACACCGGGCACGCGACGGTGCGCGGGAACCGCGGGACCACGCTCCTGCCCGAGGATCTCACCGTCGGCGAGGTGCTGCGGACCGCCGGCTACCGGACGGCCGTTATCGGAAAATGGGGCATGGGCGACGCGGGCAGCACCGGCGTGCCGGGCCGGCAGGGGTTCGAGCGCTTCTTCGGGTACCTGAACCACGGCCACGCCCATAACTACTTTCCCGACCACCTGTGGCGCTCCGAGGGCGCCGGCAGCGAGGCGCAGCGCGTGCCGCTCCCCAACGTCGTGCCGGATGCCACGCCCAGCGGGGCCGGGGTGGCGTCCGAGCGGCGCGCCTACAGCCACGACCGGTTCACCGAAGAGGCGCTCCGCTTCCTCGACGAGAGCGCGGCCGCCGGGACCGATGACCGCCCCTTCTTCCTCTATCTCGGCTACACCATCCCGCACGCCAACAACGAGGCCGGCAAGCGCGGCATGGAGGTGCCGGACCTGGGCGACTACGCGGGCCGGGACTGGCCCGACAACCAGAAGGCCCAGGCGGCGATGATCGCGCGGATGGACCGGGACGTCGGGCGGCTGCTGGACCGGCTGAAAGCGCTCGGCCTGGACCGGAACACGCTCGTCCTCTTTTCGTCCGACAACGGGCCGCACCGCGAAGGGGGCAACGACCCGGATTTCGCCGACTCGAACGGCCCCCTCCGCGGGATCAAGCGCGACCTGTACGAGGGCGGCATCCGCGTCCCGTTCCTCGCGCGGTGGCCGGGGCGCGTGCCTGCCGGAACGGTTTCGCGGCACGTGGGTCACTTCGCCGATGTGCTGCCGACGCTCGCGGAGCTTGGGGGGGCGAAGACCCCGGGGTCGCTCGACGGCATCAGCGTCGCGCCCACGCTCCTGGGCCAGGAACGGCGGCAGGCCCGCCACGAGCACCTGTACTGGGAGTTCTACGAGCGCGGCGGGGCGCGGGCGGTGCGGATGGGCGATTGGAAAGGCGTCCGCCCGCAGTGGCACGCGCCGCCGGAGTTGTACGACCTGTCCAAAGACCCCGGCGAAGGCCGGGACGTGGCCGCGGCGAACCCGGAAGTCGTCGCGAAAATACAGGCCGTCATGGACCGCGCGCACACGCCGTCTCCGCGGTGGAAAGTCCCGCCCCGCCCGGACGCAGCGTCACCGGCGCCCGGACGGCAGAGCCCGCCGGCCGATTCCGGACCTACACCGCTGAGGTGAAGCGGTTCGTCGCCGACTTCGGCATCACAAAGTGCCGCGCCTTCATTGAGCAAGCGGGCAACTCCGTGGTATACTGATACAGACCCGTCGGGGCGTGGCGCAGCTTGGTAGCGTGTCTGAATGGGGTTCAGAAGGTCGCAGGTTCGAATCCTGTCGCCCCGACCAAACGAGGGCCTGCCGCGATTGCGGCAGGCCCTTTTTTCATTAGGCCCGGGCGCGCCTGCGCGCCCGGGCATCAGACCGGCACATAGATGCTTTCGGCGACCACCTTCTCCAGACCGGGCGGCAGGTCGAGCGGCGCGGGCGACTTGGTGACGAAGGCGAGGCCCTTGTAGCTCAGCAGGTACGTGTACGACTCACGGCTCAGGAAGCCGCCTTCGTGGTGGTCCTGCACGATGAGCGAGTTTTCCGGCGTCGCCCGGGCCAGCAGCCCGACGAACTCCTCCGGGCTGACACGCACGATAAGCCCCGACCCGTTAGACGCGTTGATGATGGCGGCCTGCGCCGCTGCCGCTGCTGCCGCTGCCCCTGCCGCCGCTCCCCCTGCCGCACCCATGGCGTTCGTATCCTTTCAGCCCTGCTCTTTGATGCGCGTCCCGCGGCTTGACCGGGCGCTCCTCCGGCTCGGGCCGAGTAGCTACCCGCCCGGCACGCCCGCACAGCCGATCTTCGTACCAGTTCGAAAGGCCTCCGCGCCTTCGGCTAGGCCAGGATGCCCTTGGCGATTTCGCCGTGCACGTCGGTAAGGCGGAAGTCGCGGCCGGCGTAGCGGTAGGTGAGTTTGGTGTGCTCCAGACCGAGCAGGTGCAGGACCGTGGCGTGGAGGTCGTGGATGTGCATCTTGTTCTCGGTCGCGTAGTAGCCCCAGTCGTCGGTCGCGCCGTAGACGAAGCCGGGCTTGACCCCCGCGCCCGCCATCCACATCGTGAAGCCGTGCGGGTTATGGTCGCGGCCGTCGCCGCCCTGCGCCGTCGGCGTGCGCCCGAACTCGCCGCCCCAGATCACCAGGGTGTCCTTGAGCAGGCCCCGCGCCTTCAGGTCTTTGAGCAGCCCGGCGATGGGCTTGTCCACCTCTTTGGCGTTGTTCTCGTGCCCCTTGCGCAACTCGCCGTGCTGGTCCCACTTGTAGCTGTGGCTGACCTGCACGAAGCGCACGCCCTTTTCGCAGAACCGCCGCGCGAGCAGGCATTGGCGGCCGAAGTTGTCGGTCGGCTGCTCGTCGATCCCGTACAGGTCGCGCGTCGCCTTGCTTTCCGTGGAGATGTCCATCAGGGTGGGGGCCTCGGTCTGCATGCGGAACGCCAGCTCGAAGGATGCGATGCGACCCTCCAACTGCTGCACGGCCGTCGGGTCGGTCCCGAAGTGGCGGAGCTGCGCGGGGGTCATGCGCCGGACCCGCTCCATCTGCTCGTCGTTCATGGCGTGCAGCAGGTCGAGCTGGAGGCGCTGCAGGTCGGCGGGCGTTTCGGCGTTGGTGATGTGCTCGATGGCCGCTTCCTTGGCCCGGACGCCGGCGTTGCCGATGGGCGTGCCCTGGAAAGCGGCGGGCAGGAACGCGCTGCCCCAGTTCTGCACGCCGCCGTGACCGAGCGTCGGGCAGATGGTGATGAACCCGGGCAGGTTGCGGTTTTCCGTCCCCAGCCCGTACGTGATCCACGAGCCCATCGACGGCCGCACGAACGTGTCCGAGCCCGTGTGCAGTTGGAGCAGCGCCCCGCCGTGGGCCGTGTTGTCGGCATGGAGGGACCGGATGACGCACAGATCATCGACGCACCCGCCGACGTGGGGGAACAGGTCGCTGACCTCGATCCCGCTCTGGCCGTACTTCTTGAACTCCCAGGGCGACTTGAGCAGGTTGCCGGTCTGGGCGAACTGCACGCGCGGCTTCGCGCCGGGGAACGGCTTGCCACTGTCGCGTGTCAGGAGCGGCTTCGGGTCGAACGTATCCACCTGCGAGGGGCCGCCGTGCATGAACAGGAAGATGACCCGCTTGGCGCGGGGCCGCAGGTGCGGCTTCTTCGGCGCGAGCGGGTTGGGCGCGCCGCCGGATTTCGTTTTCGCGGGCGCGGCAGCGTTCGCCGCCTCCTCGCCGAGCAGGGACGCGAGGGCGACCATGCCGAAGCCCGCGCCGCACTGGCGCAGCATCTCGCGACGGGTGACCGGCTGAACGATGTTTCGGCACGACGACATGAAAACGGTCCTTACTCCACGTAGATGAACTCGTTGGACGCGAACAGCACCTGGCAGAAGCCCTGCCAGGTCCGCTCCCGTCGCTTAGGCCCGTCCGGCTCCTTCTTGCCTACGTGCGCTTCGTAGGCGGTCAGGAACGCCGTCGCGCGGGCGGCCTCGGCGGGCGTGGGCGCGCGCCCAAGAGCCTTGCGATAGGCGAACGCGACGCGCTGGGCGTCCGACGAGGCGGCCCGCGCCAGCAGGTCGAGGGCGAACGCGCGGCTCTGTTCCAGAACGAACGGGCTGTTCAGGACGTACAGCGCCTGCGGCGCGACCGTGGTCGAGGAGCGCCGGGCGTTCACCGTCGTCGGGTCGCCGAAGTCGAAGGCCTGGAAGTAGTCGAACAGGGCGTTGCGGATGACCGGCAGGTAGATGCTTCGGCGCGGCGCGTTGTAGCGGGCCGCGTTCCCGGACTGGTCGTTGGTGACGTAGTCGTTGTTCGGCGTGGTCAGCAGGCTGCCCCCCTGCGTCCGGTCGAGCTTGCCGGAGACCGAGAGCAGCGCGTCGCGGAACGGCTCGGCCTCCAGCCGACGGCGGTTCGCGCGCCAGAGCAGGCGGTTCTCGGGGTCCTTCAGGAACGCTTTGGGGTCGTGCGCCGTGCTCATCCGGTAGGTGTTGGAAAGCAGGATCTGCCGGTGCAGCCGCTTGAACGACCACCCCTGTTCGACGAACGTCGCCGCCAGCCAGTCCAGCAACTCGGGGTGCGTGGGCTTCTCGCCCCGCAGGCCCCAGTTGTCGGGCGTGCGGACCAGGCCTTCGCCGAAGTGGGCCTGCCAGACGCGGTTCACGGCGACGCGGGCCGTCAGCGGGTGCTTCGGGCTGGTCAGCCAGTGCGCGAGTTCCAGGCGCCCGCTGCTTTTGGCGCTGACGCCAGGCTGCCCCTTATAGGACAGGACCGTCAGGAAGCCGCGCGGGGCCTCGTCGCCGAGCGTGAGGGTGCTGCCGCGCAGATGGACGCGCACGTTTTCGGGCTTGTCGTCCTCCACCGCCATGACGACGGGCGCCTGCGGCGCGCTCTTCTCCAACTCCTTCAGGGTGTCGGCGGCCTTCTTGATTGCCGCCTTCGCGGCATCGGGGTAGAGGGCGTCGGGCTTCTCGGGGGCCGTCAGCAGACCGTTCCGTTCGTACAGGGCCTTGCGAAGCGGCTCCCGGTCGGGCGTCGTGCCGCCCTTCTCGGCCGCCGCGAACGCGTCGGCGTAACGCGCAGCCTCGGCCTTCAGGTCCACATCCGTCGCCTTCGCCAGGCGGTGCCACGCGCCGAAGGCGGGGTCGCTCTCGTCGCCGCGCAGGCGCTCGGCCCACCGCCGGACGATTCCGGGGAACAGGCCGCCGTGCTCTCGGGCGATCTCCTCGGCCGTGCGGGGCGCGGGCGCGCCGGGCTCCGGCGCCTTGACCGCGGCGATCAGCACCTTGTCGATGTGGGGGATCGAGCCGTCCCGTTCGAGGCGCACCACGTTCTTGCCCGCGTTCAGCGTGAACACGCCCTGAAGCTCCCAGCGTTGACTATCCGGGTTCCAGCTTCCGGTCACGGCCCCTGCGGCGTCCCCGCGCGCGACTTGGCCGTTCAGCATCAGTTTGACAGGGCGCGGTTCCATCGCGGCGTACCGCAGTTCGATCTGGTACGAGCCCGCCTCCGGGACGGTCACATCGTACTCGGCGAACGTCGGTGTCGCGACCGTGTGGATTACGCCGATGCCGGCGCCGTAGGCCGTGCGGTCCTTGTTCCCGTTGCCGCGGGCGTAGTCCTCGGCCTCGATCAGCAGGCGCGTCTCGTCGGGGCGGGCGGGCAGGTCGGCGACCGAGTACACGCCCGGCTGGCGGGACAGCTCCCAGCCCGCGAGCAGGTACTTTGCGGCGTCACGCCGGATGACCTTGACGACCTCGGCGTTCGCCGCCTCCTTCGCCGCCTTGACCTCGGCTTCCGCCGCCTGCCGCTTCGCCTCGTAGGCCGTCCGCTCAGCGGCGAACGCCTTCGACTCCAGCGGGCGCTCCATCCAGTTCGAGACGAAGCCCAGGTCCTTCATGGTCTTCGTCGATTTGAAGATGCCGGCCATGCCGTAGTAGTCTTTGGTCGGGATCGGGTCGAACTTGTGGTCGTGGCAGCGGGCGCAGGCGACCGTCAGGCCCAGGAACGCCTTGCTGGTGACCTCGATCTGCTCGTCCACGATGTCCATGACCAGCTTGGGCTTGTCCTGCTCGGCCAGCACCTTCGCGCCCAGGGTCAGGAAGCCGGTCGCCGTCAGGCGCTCGTTGCGCAGGGTCTCGTCCTCGGTGGGCGGCAGCAGGTCGCCGGCGAGCTGTTCGCGGACGAACTGGTCGTACGGTTTGTCTTTGTTCAGCGCATTGATGACGTAGTCGCGGTAGCGGAACGCGTGCGCGAACGCCTTGTTCTCGTCCAGTCCGTTGGAGTCGGCGTAGCGGGCGACGTCGAGCCAGTGGCGCGCCCAGCGCTCACCGTAGTGGGGGCTCGCCAGCAGCCGGTCCACGACCTTCTCCCAGGCGTCGGGGGACTTGTCAGCCACAAAGGACGCGACCTCCTCCGGCGTCGGCGGCAGGCCGATGAGGTCGAAGTAGACGCGGCGGATCAGGGTGCGTCGGTCGGCCGGGGGCGCGGGCTTCAGCCCCCGGGCCTCCAGCTTCGCCAGGACGAAGCGGTCGATGGGGGAGCGGGCGGCCCAGGCCCCGTCCTTCACCACCGGCGGCTTCGGCTTACGCACGGGCTGGAACGCCCACCACTTCGTGGAGCCGGCGGGGGCGGTGTAGGACGACGCCGTGGCCGGGGTCGCCTGCGGCCACGGCGCGCCCATCTTCACCCACGCCGTCAGGGCCGCGATCTCGTCGGCCTTCAGCTTGCCCGACGGCGGCATCTTGACCTTGCCGTTGTAATGCACGGCGGTGATGAGCGAACTCTTGTCCGGCTCGCCCGCCACCAAGGCCGTCCCCGACGCGCCGCCCTTGACGAGCGCGGCCCGGGAATCGAGGCGCAGGCCGCCCATCTGGAGCGAATCGGCGTGGCAGGAGTAGCAGTTGTTGACGAGCAGGGGGCGGACGCGCTTCTCGAAGAAGGCGGCCTGCTCCGGCGTCGGGGGTGGCGCGTCGGCGGGGGCGGCCTTCTGCGCGCCCGCGGCGGCGCACAGGCCGAGCAGAAGGAAGCCGCCGGCCGCGAAACCAGACCGATACCGGGTGCGAAACAGGTTCATGCCGCTTTTCTTCATCGCCACGCCGTTGGACAACGGCGTAGGGGCGAGGTTGCGCCTGGTTGTCCCCGCCTCAGTGCGCGTAGGCCCAGTATATCCCGGCCCCTCCCGTCGCGCAAGCGGGCTGCGCCCCGCAGAGCCTTCCGCGCGCAACCCCCGCGTAGCGGCCCATAGCAATCCTTCTGCGGAAGGGATCAGGGGTCAGACGTCTAACACGAAGTCGTGTCCCCCTCTACTGGGCCATATTCGATAATATCGTCACGTTCTTCGGAACGGGAAACGGTCTCAAGACCTCTGGCGAGTGTGGAGCGGTGTTGCACGTTGTGCGCCGCCTGGCTGCGGAGGCGCAGCGTGTTGGGCCGCCGGTGAAGCGATGCGTTAGGCGGCGGAGGGTTCGGGGTCCTGACAAAAACAACGGCTGGGCGTTTCCAGTCAGGATCACGGCCTCCAGACCGCGGACCTCCGCTCCGCCTCTATCTCAAGGAGTCTCGCGATGATCGACCGGCATAAATGCGGCGGCGCTCGGCGCCGTAGGGCACGTTCCGCCCGCTCACGCTCGGGAGCCGGAGGGGGGCCTTGACGACGGCTGCCTCGGCCGTCTCGTCGCCAGGTCGCCGTACGTGCTGGCGTTGCTCCGGCGAGCTTGATCGTTGGGCGGCACAATTACACGAGGCAGAGCAGGTTTCATTGACGGCCGCAAACGGAGGTATCCGGCATGGCTTACCGACTGAACGTAATCAAAGCCGCTTTTGTGGAAAGACGACTGCGGCTTCTCTTCCTGATCGCTCTCTTCCTCATCGGCAGCGTAGTCGCTGCTTTCGCCACACGGGTCCCCCGCCTCCATGGCACGGACACATGGCAGACCGTCGCGCATGCAGAGCGCGTGGTAGTTCATCGGCTCGACCCCGGCCGGTTCTTTAAGAACCGGTTCCGCCTTGAGGGCAGCACGGTCGGCATGCCCGTGGTCCCCGGTCCACGGTGGAGACGGCGCCTCCAGTCCGCGTTGGCTGCTCCGTGGCACTATCCTCCCGATATGCGAAAGCGTTGTGCAGTCAGGCCCGGCGTATCCGTGCGGTTCTATCGGGACCGCCGGGTTGCCGAAGCGCTCTTTTGCTTCGAGTGCAGCATGCTCTCGATCGCTGCCCCGGAAGGCAGGCGGCGGTGGGTGGACTTTGATCCCATGCGGCCCCGACTGGTAAACTTGATCCAGGAGGTCTTTCCGCAGGACCCGGATATTCAGGCCCTGCGTTGACGAACCTGACCAGGCGCTGCCTGCCTGCGGTGGAACCGGATGATGCCGCGGGTGCAAGTCGTCGTTGGAGGGCCTGCCTGCGCTACGGCCCTGCTGCTTCGGGCCGCTGAGTGTGGCGGTCCGGCCGCGTACCAGAACCGTCCGCCCGCTTTCGCCTCAGGAGGAACACCGTGTCCCAGCCGACCGACCCCGTTGACCCGAAACTGGTGGAGAAACTGACCACCCTGCTTGAGCAAGCCCGGCGCGGCGAGCTGACCGGCTTCGTCGCCGTGTCGTTCCGCGACGGCGGCGGGGTGGACCAGTGGGGGTGGCTCACGCGCCGCGAGGACATCCGCCGCGCCCCCGCGCAGATCGAGGCGCTGCACCGGATGATGACCGGCGCCGCGCCCGCGCCACCCGACCCGGCGGCCTGACCACCGCTTCCACCGGACGCGAGTGCCTCCGGTTCCGGGTTGCCGCAGGTCAGGTCCTTCGCGCCGGCGATGCGTGCCGGTAGCCTGCGGTCGGCGGAGGCCTCGCCCTTGGGCGGAAAGGAACCCCGTTCGTGGACGCCGTAGAGGCGGCCCTGGCGGCCGTGCCGGAAATGCGGTATGTGCTCGGGCCCGACGGGCGCCCGCTGCCGCAGACGTCGAACCCGGCCCTCATCGCCGCCGTGCTCCGGCTCCTGGACGTCGCCCCCGGTTCGCGCGTCCTGGAGATCGGCACGGGCTCCGGCTACAGCACCGCCCTGTTGAGCCGCCTCGTAGGGCCTTCAGGGTCTGTTGTTTCCCTGGACGTAGACCCCGGCCTGACCCTCCGGGCGCGGCGACTGCTGTCGGAGCAGGGCGTCTCCAACGCCGCGGTCGTGGCGGCCGACGGCCGGGGCGGCCACCCACCGGCGGCGCCGTTCGACCGGATCGTCGCCTGGGCGACTGCGAGCATGCTGCCGCAAGCGTGGGTCGGCCAGGTCACGGCCAGCGGGCTAATCGTTGCTCCAATGCAACTGGCCCCCCTGGCGCATGCCGTCGCCGTCGTGCGCGCGCGGCGGCGCGAGGCGGAGCCGGCGCTCGCCGGCGAGCGGATCGTCGCCGGCTCGTTCGTGCCGCTCACCGGCGCGCCGCTGTCCGATTGGGGCAAGGCGCCCGACCAGGCGGACGTCGTTATCGACGCGGACCGGGACCCGGCGACATGGGTCAGCGCACCGTGGCTGCGGGGCGCCGGCGCCGGCGCCCCGCAGGCCGAGGCAGCGCGCCTGCGTCACCTGTGCCTCTCGCACTCGGTCGGTGCGGGCCCGCTTTCTTCGCAGGAAGATGTCGGCGCGTTTCGTGCTTACCTGCTCGCCTCGCTGCCTGACGGTCTGACCACCGCGCTGCTGCAGCAGACGGGGCGGCTCATCGGCTGCAGCAACACGGAGAGCGTCGCCCTGCTTTCGCTGCGCGGCGGCGCCCTGGCCGAAGCAGGCGACGGTTCGGCGACAAGGGAACTGGTCCGCTGGGTTGAGGATTGGCGCGCCCGGGGGCGACCTGATTTTGACCAGGTCCGGCCCGACGTAGAGCAGACGGCCCACGGCTGGACCGTGCGCGCGAGGCTCGATCAGCCGTAGGCTGCCTGACGACGGCTTGCACCGGACGCGGTCCGTGTCCTACTGTACGTCTTTTGGCAGAAAGGGGTTCGATGCAGGTCAAGGACGCCCGGCAACTCGGCGAGCAGGACCACCGGTCGCTGGCGCTCTGGGCCGCCGACTGCGCCGAGCACGTGCTCCCGTTGTTCGAGGAGGCGTATGCGGAAGACGAGCGGCCGCGCAGGGCTCTGGAAGCGGGGCGCGCCTGGGCGCTTGGCGAGATAGCCATCAGCGAGGCGCGCGCCGCCGCGTTCGCCGCCCTCGCCGCCGGCCACGCCGCCGCGACCGTGCATGACGCCGGCCACGCCGCCGCCTACGCGCTCGCCGCCGCCACCAGCGCCGCTGTGCCCACCGATGCCGACGCTGCCACCGCTGCGGAATGTGACTGGCAGTGCCGACGCCTTCCAGAGCACCTTCGGCAATAGCGACGGGCTT
>CADCTO010000275.1 GCA_902805585.1 uncultured Armatimonadota bacterium
CCCGTCGCCGCCGCGCATCTCCACCACGGCATGCGGGGCGCCGACGCCGACGCGGACGCCGCATTCGCGGCAGGCCTGTCCGCCCGCTTTTCGCTGCCGTGCCAGGTCGGCCTGGGCACCGTACCCCGGGAGCGCGCGGCGGCGGCGGGCGCCGAACGGCGCTCCCCCCAGGACGCCGCGCGGGAGGCGCGCTACCGGTTCCTGGAGGCGGCCGCGCGCGACTTCGGTGCCGACACCATGGCGACGGCGCACACGGCCGACGACCAGGCCGAGACCGTGCTGCTGCGCGTGCTGCGCGGCGCCGCCCCGGACGGCCTGGGCGGCATCCCGGCGGCGCGCGTGCTGGGCTCCGGGCTCCGGGTGGTCCGGCCCCTGCTCGGCCAAACCCGCGGCGCCGTGGAAGCCTTCTGCCGCGACCGGGGCGTCATCCCCCGGCGCGACCCCTCCAACGAAAAGGCCGACTACGCCCGGGGGCGCGTCCGCGCGCTGCTGCCCCGGCTGGAACAGGAGTTCAACCCGCGCGTGCGTTTCGCGCTCCGGCGGCTCGCCGACGCCGCCGGCACGGACGCCGACCTGCTCCGGGGGATGGCCCACGCGCTGTGGCGGCGCGTGGCGACGCCCGCCGCGCGGTGGGTGCGCCTGGACCCCGTTCTGCGCGACGAGCACCCGGCTCTGCGGCGGCGCGTCCTGCTGCGCGCCCTTTTGCGCGCGGCGGGCGGGACGGCACGTTCGGAGGCCGCGGTCACGGGAGAACATGTGGAGATCCTGGACCTGCTGCTGCACACGGGCCGCGGGGCGGCGGATCTGGCCGGTGGAGTGCGGGCCGAAAGCGACGCGCGGGGGCTGACCGTGTCCTCGCCGGTCGCGTGGGGCCCGCCCGCCCCGTTCTGCTACGCCGTGCCCGTTCCCGGTCAGGTGTGGGTGCGGCCCGCCGCGTTCACGGTCCGGGCCGCGTGGGACGGCGCGCGGCCCCTTCCGCCCGCGCGCCGCTCCCGGACCGTCCAGATCGCCTATGGTACAATAGGGAGCGAACCGGGGGGTGCACCGCCGCCGCTCGTGGTGCGCTCGGCGCGGGCGGGTGACCGCATCGCCCCGCTCGGCATGGGCGGCCGGACGCGCCCCGTCACGCGGGTGATGGCCGACGCCGGCTGGCCCGAGACCGCCCGCGCGTCCGCGCCCCTGGTGGCGCGCGCCGACACCGGCGAAGTTTGGTGGGTCGTGGGCCTGGCCCAGGCCGAAGCCACCCGCGTGACGCCCGGTGCCGGCGCCGTGCTCCGCCTGACGGCCGAGCCGGATTGTTGAAGAAGACCGCGCCGTTCGTGCCGTGCGGGTCGCCCGAGGAGGTCGTTTCTGGACATCCGCATCGTGGATCACCCGCTCGCCCGGCATTTCGTGACGCACCTGCGGGACGCGTCCACCAAGCCGCCGCTGTTCCGCACGATCACGAACCACCTGACCGTGATCCTCGCGCTGGAAGCCACCCGCGATCTGCCGCTCCGGTCCGTGCCCGTCCAGACGCCGCTGGAGGCGGTGCGGGGCGAGGTCATAAACGGGCCGCTGGTCGTGGTCCCGATCCTGCGCGCGGGGCTGGGCATGCTGGCGAGCATCGCGGAGCTGTTCCCGGACGTGGCGGTCGGCTACCTCGGCCTGGAGCGCGACCACACCACCGCGCAGGCGTCCAGCTACTACTGCAAGCTGCCCCCGCTGGCGGGGCGCTGCACGCTGCTCGTCGACCCGATGCTGGCGACGGGCGGCTCGGCGTGTCAGGCCATCGACGCGGTCAAGGCCGCGGGGGCGACCGACGTGCGCCTCCTGTGCGTCGTGGCCGCGCCCGAAGGGGTGGGGGAGGTCCGCCGGCACCACCCCGACGTGCCCATCATCGGCGCGGCGCTGGACCGCGAGCTGAACGCCCAGAAGTACATTTTGCCGGGCCTGGGCGACTTCGGAGACCGGCTCTACGGGACGCTGTGAGGGGCGTCCGGGGCGGCGGCGGCGTTTCACCCGCATTTGTGACGGGTATAATCTTTCTCGCCGGATAGCCGATGATGGCATCAGGGGTGTCCGGAGGTCCTCGTCCACGCCACGTAGCGCCCTCCCCGAACACGGGCAATGGCACATTTCTTGCGCTGCCCACCTGCGGAAGCCGTGCGTTCGCTCGCACCGCGCTTGAAAGGAATTCCGTGGCTATAAGCCTGCTGACTCATCGGGAGTTGATCGAGAACCTGGTTATGCGCGACATCAAGGCGCGCTACAAGCAGTCCACGCTCGGCATCGCCTGGGCCATCGTGACCCCGCTGACGACCGCTCTGATCTACACGGTGGTGAGCAAATATTTCCTGAAGGTGGATACGGGTCTGGTCGCGTTCCCCGTGTTCGCTTACTACGGCCTGTTGTTCTGGACGCTGTTCTCGGGGGGGCTTTCAGGGGCGACGGACAGCCTGGTGGGGCACCTGAGCCTGATCACCAAAGTCTACTTCCCGCGGGAAGTCATCCCGTTCGCCGCCGTCCTGGGCAAGCTGACGGACTTCTTCTTCGGGCTGCTCGGGCTGGTCCCCCTGCTGCTCATCTTCCCGACTTCCGTGAGCCCGGCCATCCTCCTGATAGCGCCCCTGGTCCTGTTCCAGGTCCTGTTCACCGCCGGGCTGGGCATGCTGCTGGCCTGCGCGAACCTTTTCTACCGGGACGTGCGCCATCTGGTGCAGCTGCTGCTGGCCCTGTGGCTTTACATGGTCCCGAACCTGTACCCGATCCACATGGTGCCGGAGCGCTTCCTGCCGCTGTACCTGCTGAACCCGATGGCGACGTTCATCCACACGGCCCGGACGCTGGCCTTCCCGCAGCTTGGAGACGAGATCTACGGGCTGTACCTCGCCATCGCGGTGGTCGTTTCCGTGGTCACCTTCGTCGTGGGCTACGTCGTCTTCAAGCGGTACGAGCCCAAGTTCGCGGAATCGATTTAGCGGGCGGCGGGCGGAACGTCAAGAGGCAGAATGAATATCGTCGAGGTCACCAACGTTTCCAAGCGGTTCCAGATCGGCAGCGGGTCCATCAAGCACGCGCTGCTGGACCGCAAGGCCGCGAGCGCCGGGCGCGATTTCTGGGCGCTCCGCGACGTCTCGTTTTCGCTGGAGCAGGGCGGGTCGCTGGGCATCGTCGGCCACAACGGGTCCGGCAAGTCCACGATGCTCAAGCTCCTGACGCGCATCCTCCAGCCGACCAGCGGCACCGTCCGCACCGAGGGGCGTATCGGGGCGCTGATCGAGGTGGGCGCGGGCTTCCACCCGGACCTGACCGGCCGCGAGAACGTGTTCCTGAACGGCTCGATCCTGGGGCTGACGCGCGCCGAGATCGTCCGCAAGTTCGACGCCATCGTGGATTTCGCCGGCCTGGAGCAGTTCATCGACACCCCCGTCAAGCGCTACTCCTCCGGCATGTACATGCGGCTCGGGTTCGCCATCGCCGCGCACATCGACCCCGACATCCTGGTGATCGACGAGGTGCTGGCGGTCGGCGACCAGCAGTTCCAGAACAAGTGCATGCGGCGCATGAAGGAGTTCCAGGCGCAGGGCGGGACGGTCATCTTCGTGTCGCACTCGATGTCGAGCGTGAGCGACCTGTGTCACCAGTGCGTCTGGCTGGACCACGGGAAGCTGATGTTCCACGGGCCGGCGGAAGAGGCCATCGGCCGCTATCTCACCCTCGTCGCCGAGCGGGAGAAGGAAGAGATCAAGAAGTACCAGAGCAAGGGCGAGACCCAACCGTCGGAACTTCCCGGCGAAGACGGCAAGCCCGACCCGGACCTCGCGCGCGTCGTGGGCGTGACCCTGTTCGACGGGGCGGGCCGCCCGAAGACGCATTTCGAGGCCGGGAAGCCCCTGCGGGCGCAGATACGGTACCGCTTCGCGCACGCCCTGCCGGACCCCGGGTTCATCGTCAAGATCTTCCGCAACGACGGGCTGCTGATGTTCGAGACCAACAACCACGACCTGGGCGTGCGGCTGGCCGGCTTGCCCCCGGAGGGGCAGGTGACCTTCGACGTCCCGTTCCTGGGGCTGAACGAAGGCGCCTACTATTTGCGCGCCATCGTCTGCCCGGACACGACGGTGGACAACTGGCGCGCGAAAGCCTCGCACGTCATCAAGCGCGCGGTGGACTTCACCGTCGCGGTCGATCACCCGACGCAGGGGTGCGGCTACATGCCGGTCCAGTGGCAGGCCGATCCCCTCGGCGCCACGCCCGTTTTGAACGGCGCCGGAGCCCGCTGAAGGCAAGGGATTGGCCGCCGCCGCGGCGATCTGAACAGGAAAAGGAACACGAAAGCGTTGTCTACGACCACCGACACGAGCAAGAGCGCCGACACGAAGCAGAAGAGCGCGCTGATCACCGGCATCACGGGCCAGGACGGCTCGTACCTGACGGAGCTGCTGCTGGGCAAGGGCTACAAGGTCTACGGCGTCGTGCGGCGCTCCTCGACCGAGAACTTCGAGCGCATCGGGCACCTGACCGACCGGGTCGAGCTGATCCAGGCCGACCTGCTGGACCAGTCCTCGCTGGTCAAGGCCCTCGAGACGGCCCGCCCGCGCGAGGTGTACAACCTGGCCGCGCAGTCGTTCGTGCCCACGTCCTGGGGCCAGCCGGTCCTGACGGGCGAGTTCACCGCGCTGGGCGTCACCCGCATCCTGGAGGCCGTGCGCGCCGTGGACCCGGGGATCCGCTTCTACCAGGCGTCCTCGTCGGAGATGTTCGGGCGCGTGCTCGAAGTGCCGCAGAAGGAGACGACGCCGTTCTACCCGCGCTCGCCCTACGGCGTGGCCAAGGTCTACGGCCACTTCATCACGGTCAACTACCGCGAGTCCTACGACCTGTTCGCCGTGTCGGGCATCCTGTTCAACCACGAGAGCCCGCGCCGGGGGCTGGAGTTCGTCACGCGCAAGGTGTCCGACGGCGTGGCCCGGATCAAGCTGGGGCTGGCGCGCGAGCTGCGGATGGGGAACCTGGAGTCGCGCCGCGACTGGGGCTTCGCCGGCGACTACGTCGACGCGATGTGGCGGATGCTCCAGCAGGACGCGCCCGACGACTTCGTGGTGGCCACGGGCGAGACGCACTCGGTGCGCGAGCTGGTCGAGGTCGCCTTCGGGCGCGTGGGGCTGGACTACCGCGAGTACGTGGTGGAGGACCCGGCCTTCATCCGCCCTGCCGAGGTGGACCTGTTGATCGGCGACCCGGCCAAGGCCAGAGAGAAGCTGGGCTGGACGCCCGAGACCTCGTTCCGCGAGCTGGTGCACGCGATGGTGGACGCGGACCTGGCCCGGCTGACCGCGCGCGGCGGCGCCGGGGTCGTCAAGTAGGGCCCGGGGCGCCGCCGCCGTGCGCGTCCTGATCACCGGCGCCACCGGCTTCGTCGGCGGCTGGCTGGCAGAAGAGTTGGCCCGGGCGGAACCGCAGGCCCGGCTGTGGGGCACGGCCCACGGGCCCGCGCCGCCGCGGCCGCTGCCGGACGCCGTCCGCGTCGTGCCGTGTGATCTCGGGGACCCGGCGGCGGTGCGGGACGTCGTCGCCCTGGCGCGGCCGGACCGCGTGTTCCATCTGGCCGGCTTCGCGTCGGCGGCGGGCGGCGACCGGGAGCGCATCTTCGACGTCAACGTGCGCGCGACGGTCGGGCTGCTGGAGGCGCTGGCCGAAGCGGGAGGCGAGTGCCGCGTGCTGCTGGCGTCGTCGGGGTACGTGTACGGCGCGACCGAGCCCGGCCGCCCGGCGCGCGAAGACGACGCGCCCCGCCCGGTGGGCGTGTACGCGGAGTCGAAGGCGGCGATGGAGGCGGCCGTGCGGCCGTTGGCGGGGGCGGCGCTGCGGCTGACCGTGACGCGTTCGTTCAACCATACGGGGCCGGGGCAGGGGCCGGACTTCGTGGTCCCGGCGTTCGCGCGGCAGATCGCGGGCATCGAGCGGGGCGAAGCCGAGCCCGTCGTGCGGGTCGGGAACCTGGAGGCGCGGCGCGATTTCCTGCACGTGCGGGACGTGGTGCGGGCCTACCGCCTGCTGCTGGACGGCGGCGTCGCGGCGGCCGACTGGCGCGTGGTGAACGTCGCGTCGGGGGTGCCGGTAGCCATCCGGGCCGTCCTGGACGAGCTGACGGCGCAGGCGCGGGTAAAGGTATCGGTGGAGACCGACCCGGCGCGGGTGCGCCCGTCGGACATGCCCGAGTGCGCGGGGGACCCGTCGCGGCTGGCGGCGCTGACGGGCTGGCGAGCGGAAACGTCGCTGGCCGAGACGCTGGCCGAGACGCTCGATTGGTGGCGCGCGCGGCCGGCGGCGGGGCGATAAAAGGTTCGTGGAAAGGGTTCGAGCCTGAGGCGGAAGGGCGAATGTGCCCACTATCAAGGCAGGCACAAACAGGGGCTGCCGGAAAACGGCGCCGATCCTTCGCCGCCAACGGGATTTTGTATGACGAGGAAAACCGTGGGTAAACTTGAGGCGTCTTCCACACTGACGCGCGGCTGGCGCGCCCTGCGCCGGCGGCTCGCCGTCAAAGGCGACGACGTGCCGAACGAGGAGGGGGCGGACCCGTCGGTCTGGGAGCCGCTGCTCGCCGCCGACGCCGCCTGCTGGGAAGAGGCGAAGCGCCTGGCCGAGAAGGGGCAGCGGGTCCTCGTCGCGACCAGTCTGGGGGGGCACCTGTTCGCCTCCTACACCGAGAGCGCGCTGACCGCCGCCCTCACGCTGCGCGGCGCGCGCGTCGAGGTGCTCGTCTGCGACAGCTTTCTGCCGGCCTGCCAGCTGAGCAAGATGGCGCTCGTCACGCCCGAACAGCTCGTCCGGACCCGGCCCCAACCGCGCTGCGCCTCGTGCCAGGCGACGAGCCGCAAGATGTACGAGCCCTTCGGCCTGCCCGTCCACTGGTACAGCCAGTTCGTCGACGACGCGCAGCGGGCCGAGGCGCGCCGCGTCGCCGCGGACCTGCCGCTGGGCGACATCGGCGCCTACGAGTGGGAGGGCCTGGCCGTCGGCGAGCACGCGTACGCCGGCGCCCTGCGTTACTACGCCCGCGGCGACCTGAATGGGGAGCCCGAGGGCGAGGAGATACTCCGGCGCTATCTGGAGGCGTCGCTGCTCACGGTCTTCGCCGCGCAGGGCCTGCTCCGGTCGCGCCCGTTCGACGTGGCCGTCTTCCACCACGGCATCTACGTGCCGCAGGGCATCCTGGGCGAAGTGTGCCGGCGCGAGTGCGTGCGCGTGGTCAACTGGAACCCGGCCTACCGCAAGCACTGCTTCGTCTTCAGCCACGGCACCACCTACCACCACACGATGATCTCCGAGCCCGCCGACGCGTGGCGGGACATCGCCTGGACGCCCGACCTGGAGGCCAGCACGCTCGACTACCTCAAGAGCCGCTGGTACGGCACGCAGGACTGGATCTGGTTCCACGAGAAGCCGCAGGAGGATCTGGAGAAGATCGCCCGCGAGGTGGGCGTCGACTTCTCCAAACCCTGCGTGGCGATGCTGACGAACGTGATGTGGGACGCCCAGCTCCACTACAAGTCCAACGCGTTCTCTAACATGCTGGAGTGGGTGCTCGAAACGGTCCGCTACTTCGGCGAGAAGCGGCCCGAGGTGCAGCTCGTCATCCGGGTCCACCCGGCCGAGGTCCGGGGGGCCATCCCGTCGCGCCAGCCCCTCGTGGACGAGATCGAGCGCGCCTTCCCGGTCCTGCCGCCCAACGTGTTCGTCGTGGGGCCCGAGAGCCAGGTGAGCACGTACGCCCTCGTGGAGCGCTGCAACGCCGCGCTCATCTACAACACGAAGACCGGCATCGAAGTGGCCAGCATGAAGATCCCGGTCGTCGTGGCGGGCGAGGCATGGATACGCAACAAGGGTTTT
>CADCTO010000276.1 GCA_902805585.1 uncultured Armatimonadota bacterium
CGACGGTGATCCCCGCCCGGAGGTTGTCGTGGAAGCGGGCGTTGCGGATGACGTTGCCGTCCCACGCGTAGTCGGTCCACACGCCGAAGCCGCCGTTGCGGTCGTATTCGCCACCGTCGATCAGGAGATCCTTCACGTTCCAGCACTTCATGCCGCCGGCTTCCCAGAAGTAGTTGAACGTGCGAGCCGCGTTGTTGGCCGTGGACCGGCAGGCCAGGAACCGCACCTTGCGCCCCGTGGCCTTGAAGCCGAGTTGGCCGTTTTTGGAGGCCAGGCAGTTCCGGGCGGTCGAGGCCGAGCCGAGGAATGCCCCACCGGCCCGGTTCCCGGTAAACGTGCAGTGGTCGAGCAGCCAGCCGTTGCGGTCGGCCGGGTCGGAAAGCACGCTCTGCCACCCCCGTCCCGTGTTCTCGACCATGACCGCGCATTCCTGATCGGGCGGCGCGTAGTTCCGAATGACAAGGTTGCGCAGCGTGACCACGTAGCGCGGCGCAGAGGCGGAATACGCGATCACACCCGGATCGTGCTTGAAGCAGCGGGGGGTGGCATTCCCACCGTCGAGGATCGCCCCGGCCGCGCCGACGAAGACGGAGCCCGCCTTCGGCCGCATCTCGCCGTTGCCGGTGTGAACGCCGGCCTTGAGGAAAAAGGTCGTGTTCGTGCCGTGCGACGCGATCGCCGCCGCGAGAACGCCCTTCGCGGCAGGAACAAGGACGGCGCCTTTCGGGACAGCGGGAGCGAGCGTGGCCCCGTACGTTCCGGGGCGGGAAGGGCCGCCGGCAAGGGAAGGTTCGCCCAGAAAAAGCGCCGTAACCATCAGACTCAGTATTCGTAAGCGAGCGGCCAAGAGGGCATCTCTTTCTCGCTGCTTCACGCCGGTCGGTCGGCGGGAAACGGCGCGCCGCGCATATGGTCAATCTCGCGGCGGCTGCGGCTGAGGTAGTCGCGCAGCTCCTCCAGCCCGTACGCGCGGGCCAGCGCCCGGGCGCTCACGCCCGGCCGTCTGGCCCTCAGGACGAACCACTCCTCGCGCGGCAGGGACTTCTCCAGCAGCACGTCGTCCCCGCGCTCGCGCAGCAACCGGTCGCGCTTTTCGAGGTTGAAGTTCTCGTGGTAGATGCCGCGATCCAGGTCGAGGGTCATCCGGCTGACGTGGAGGCCCTCGCCGCGCTCGTCGAGGACGCGCTCCCCCGTGATGTCGTAGACCTGGCAGTCGCCCGTCGAGGTGCCGGTGACGATGGCGAAGTGGTGGTTGATGGCATGGGCCTGCAGCGACGAGCCCGCGGAGTAGGCGCTGGGCCAGACGACGAGCTCCGCCCGCTGGTCGGCCAGCCGCTGCCAGACGGCGGGGAAGTTGACGTCGAAGCAGATGGCCATGCCGACGCGCCCGAAGTCCGCCGGGTACACGGGCGCGTCCCGGCCTACCTGGACCGGCGGCTTCTGATCGAACTCGCTCCAGTACGGATACGCCTTGTCATAGACACACGCCACCTCGCCCCGGCGGTCTATCAGGACGGCGGAGTTCAGGCAACGCCCTCCGTCGTCCCAACGGTTGATGGGGCAGACCACGTAGGTATGGTGCGCCCGGGCGAGGGCCGCGAGCGTGGTGACGGTGCGGTCCTCCAAGCGCTGCGGGACCGTGCCCGTCCAGGTTTCCGGGAGGACGATCAGGTCGCAGCCCGGCGCGCCCTCCTGGTCCACCACGGCGGCGACCTCTTCGAGGCGTTTGCTGCCCATGCGGAAACTCAGGCTGACGACCCGCACGGGCCGGCCGACAGGGTTTGCGGTTTCCGTCATCGGCATGCCTTCCGGTCGGTCAACGCACCTGGGCGCCGGGCTTGCCGTCCCAGCGCAGGAACACCTGCTTCGGGCCGCCGCCCGGCGTGCTGCGGACCTCGACGCGGATCCGGTCCCCGTCGCGCTTCCACCCGCTTTCGATCCGCCGGGGCGAGTCCTTGTCGGTGATGTGCAGGACGTGCAGGAAGCGGTGTTCCGTGCCGGCGGGGGCCGTGATCTCGGTCCGGTACAGGGGCGCGACGCTTTTCTGGGGGCCGAACGGGCTCGTGGTCGGCGTCGGGTGGAACGTGGCGGCGGCCGGAGCGGGCAGCAGGGTCTGCACCCGCAATTCCCCGGGCCCGTTCTGCGCGACTAACGGACCGCCGCTCCGCGCTACGGGCTTGCTCAGCGTTTGCAGCAGCCAGCGCGGCTGACGCCCGGCGGGCGTCTCCACCACGTCGTAGACCACGAGCACGTCGGGCTTCAGGAACACGAGATGCCGCACCCACCGCGTGAGCTGCGAGCGGTGGTACGCGCGCGTGGCGTCGCCGGCGACGTAATCGTAGGCAGAACGGGTCTCGAAGGCGAGGCAGTCGCCGGTCTCGAAGAGGCTCTTGTCCGGGTACTCGGGGTTCTTGACGCGGAAGAACTGCGCCTGGCTGCGGGGCCGCTCCTGCACGAGTGGGACGCGCTGGCCGCCGTCGTAGTTCCAGCCGCGCGCCTTGATGCGGGGGTCGTCCCTGACCGCCTGCTCGTCGGAAACCGGGACGAGCAGGCTGTTGTGGGCGACGGTGCGGCGGTAGTAGGTCCAGTCGATGTCCTTCTCGCCGCCGTAGCCGGGGTCGATCGCCAGGTCTTCCTTGTAGTGGATCGTGAAGCTGTTGCTGTCGTAGTGGTCGTGGTGGCCCAGCCAGTCGCCCATCGAGAACGTGACCAGACGGGCGTCTGGCCCCCAGCCGGAGCGCAGTACGGCCAATGTCTCCCCGCCGCCCACGTCCGCCCCGGCCCGGAACAGGCGCGACGGCGGCAGTTCGGAAACGGGGCGGGGGGCAAGATCGGGGTCGTACCAGAGCAGGTTCCACACTTCGGGCGGGCGGCGCAGGGCGTGCGGGAGCTGCCGCTGCGCGAACGCCTGCAGATGCGGGTCGCGGGCGGCGGAGGCGGCCCGGGACGTGACCCAGAAGGTGCGGGCGTGGAGGTTGGCGACGGTGTCGCCCAGACGGTCCGGCCACCAGTCGCCCAGGATCGTCATCGTGTCGTCGGGGCGCGTCAGGTAGACCCAGTAGTAGCCCGAGGCGCGCACCCAGGGCGTGTCGAAAAAGTTCTTCCCGAGGGACGGGCCGGCCGCCTCCATCCACAGGAACGTCGGCTTGAAGGCGACCTGATTATAGTGCGTGCCCTCGTTCCAGATCCCGTCCTTGCCGACCCAGCGCTCGAAGACGGGCAGGAACACGCCGGTGAACCACTCGTAGCTGGATTCGGCCAGCGCGCGACCGTCCGGGTGGTCGCCGGCCGCGGCGAAACCGGCCGCGCCGACGCCGACGTGGTTCCAGTGCGTGTGGTTGTTGAACGCCGTGTACGAGCCTTCCTGGAAGTAGCCCGGGAAGGTCTTCTTCGAGTAGTTCGCGAGCGTCACCAGCGTCTGGGCGCCGCGTCTGCGCTGCTCCGGGGTGAGGTACGGGTGGGCCCAGTCGTAGCCGAAGGCGAGGTCGGCGAGCAGCATGCCCTGGGCGAGATCGTCGTCGATCTTCCAGCCGCCCCCCTCGACCAGGCGCGCCAGACGGTCCAGCGCGGCGCCGACCTTCTTGCCCGCCGCCGGGTCGTCGGTGGCGAGGGCGAGCAGGCCGCCGTAGCAGAGGGCGTCTGCCAGCGCACGTGGGCTGTCGTCGCGGGCGTCCAGGTAGCGCCCGGTGCGCGCGGCGAAGTCTTTCCAGAACGGGCTGCGCCGCAGGCGGGCCGCATCCCGCCGGGCCGTGGCCGGGGCGAAGGCCATGCGCGGGTGCCCCGGGTGGATGGGGTTCATCGGGGCGCCTCCACGGGAAGGCCGGCGCGCCGCTCTTTCCAGGTGCGGTCCTTCATGTCGCCGATCCACGGCTGCAGGATGCGCTGGGCCAGATCCAGATCGGCCACGGCGACGGGCTGCTCGCGCGTGGCCTCGGCGCGGACGGCGCCCGTCGGGTCGACGATGAAGGTCTTCATGTCGTAGCTCGACGTGACCACAAAGACATGGTTTTCGATGGCGCGGGCGCGGGTCAGGGTCTCGCTGCCGCCCCAGATGGGCAGCAGGATCATCTCCGCGCCCGCGAGCGCGAGCGCCCGCGCCGGCTCCGGGAACTGGACGTCCCAGCAGACCAGCAGGCCGACCTTGCCGAAGTCGGTCTGGAACACCGGGAACGTGTCGCCGGGCGTCAGGCCGCCCTCGACCTCGGCCTGCGGCAACTGCGTCTTACGGTACCGGCCGACCAGCCCGCCGTCGCGCCCCAGGAGCACGGCCGTGTTATACAGGGTCGCGCCGTCGCGCTCGATCAGGCCCGCCACGACGTAGCTGTTCATCTTCCGGGCCAGCGCGCCGAGCGTGCGCGTGGTCGGGCCGGGGACCGGCTCGCTCACCTCGGCGTACGTCTTGCCCGTGCCGATCACCGTGACCCCCTCGGGCAGGCAGACCACGTCGGGCTTTTTGGCTGCCGCCGACTCCACGACGCGGCAGAAGGCGGCCACGCTCGCGGCCGGGTCGCCGGTGCCCTGCGGCCGGTGGTAGACGGTCATCACGCGCACGGGCCGCCGCGGGGCCGCGGCCGCTTCCTGAAGCGAGATGTCGTCCCACCAGACCGTGCCCCCGCGTGCCCAGCCCAGCGACAGCTCGATCAGCACGCTGCGTGCCTCGGCCGGCGCGGTCGCCACGCACTCGGCGCGGTTCCACTCGCCGTCCGCCCGCACGTCCGCGGCGATGTCGGGGAGGCGCAGGCGCTCGCCCTTCGCATCCTGCCAGCCGAGCTGGGCGAAGACGCTGTGGCCGGGGCGGGCGACGTTCCGGGTCCGGTAGTACGCGACGAACCGGTAGGTCCGGCCGCCCGTGATCTTGTCCACCGTGCGCCGCCAGGCCCCGAGGGCGGCGGGGTTCTCGCCCGCCTCGATGCGGAGCGCCCCCCGCCCCCCGTGTGCCGCGACGTCATCGAGCGTGAAGCGGGGGGCGATCTCCGGGCGCGGCGCCCAGGTCGTCCAGCCGGCGGGCAGCCCGCCCGGTGCCTGCGGCTCCCGCCCGAAATCGCGGAAGTGCGCGACGGTCTTCACAGGTTCTGCTCCTTTCGCGGGCATCATTCCGGACCAAACCGTCATCAGGGCCGCCAGCAGCGGCAGCAACCGGTATCGCGCAAGCATAGGGTTCTCCTCAGCACAGGTCGGCGCTCAGGACAGACGGGCACAGATAGCGCTCGACGTGCTCGATGACCCGTTCGGTCCCTTCCTCGTGCGAAACGAACGGCGGCCTACGGGGATTATACAGCGCGTCGGTGAGGTCCCGCACGAGCACGCACCGGAACCCCCAGCGCAGCATCTGCCGGATGCCGAAGCTGCGCTTCAGGACGCACATGTTGGTGTGGACGCCCAGGATGAGCAGGGTCTGCCGATCCTCCTGCCTGAGCAGGCGGGCGACCTCGGTCCCGCTGTCGCTGATGCCGTCGCCGTCCGCGATCGGGACGGCCGGGTGCTGCCGGGTCCAGGCGCGGTACGGCGGGCAGGCCGGCAGGTCGTCGCAGCCGCCGTCCGTGTCGTCGATGGGCAGCGGCGGCTCCGCGAGCGGCAGCGGCGTCTCTAACAACTCGACCGCCGGCGCTTCCCGCAGGCGCCGGCGCTGCGGCGTGTCTTCGTAAAACGCCATGCACTCCGAGGGCGCGTGGAGTATCCGGGCCCCCTTCGCCCGCGCCGCGTCCACCACGGGCGCCATCCGACCCGCGAGCATGGCGCAGCGACTGGCGGCGCTCCGGCACCAGTGGTCGTCCCACACGTCGCACAGCAGGACCGCCGTTCCCGACGCCGCGACCGTTTCTCGGGCCACACGTTCGCCCCAAACGTCACTTCCCGGCGCCGTCTCGACGCGCGTGCGCAGCGTCAGGTCGAAGGTGCTCATTTCACGTCCACATGACTCAGCGGGTACCACCCGTCGGCGCCGCGCCGCGCGATGGCGAGCCGCACGGCGGGCGTTCTGGTCGCGGGATCGATCACGCCCACGGCGAGGTCGTAGCGGCCCGGGGCGAGCCGCCGCGGGATCTTCACCGACTCGACCACCCGGCGCCTGCCCGGCAACCACCCCTGGATAGCCGAGCCGGGGGCGACGAGCGCGGCGGACTTCCCGCGGGCGTCGGTCAGGCGGACGGCGACGCGGTGGCGGCCGTAGGGCGGCGCGACGCCGACATTCTCCCAGTCTATAGCGACCGCCAGCGGGGCGCCGCCCCGGGCCGCGGTGTCGGGGTGTTCCAGTCGGCGCAGCACCAGACGGTATCCCAGCTTCCGCAGGAACCGCTCGATCTCGGGGCGCGTGCCTTCGGGGATCGTGGCCGACTTGTTGTTCAGGTAGCTGGCGTGCAGGTTCAGCGCGTAGTCGAAGATGTGGCGGATGTCCCAGCCCTCCTGCTTCCACTTGTTCATCTCCCAGCAGCTCTCGAAGGCGACCGGCGCCCGCTTCCAGGCCTCGCCCGCGCCGCTTTTCTCGATGTTCTGCGGGTACAGGTTGTCCATGTGGTTCCAGTTCTTGGAGAAGCCCCCCATGTCGCCCAGGCAGTCCGCGCGCCACCCGCAGCCGCGCCGGGCGGCGTGCCGCAGCCCGTCCACGTCGCCGATCAGCATCACCTTCGGAGATTTGGGGAACGCGGCCCGGTACCGGTCGATGATGGCGAGGCGCGTCTTGAGCGGCGGGACTTCGACGCCCGTGCCACTCATGTGCCACTCGCCCCACAGCCCGACCGAGCCGATGTCGACGTGGTCCAGAAACGGGTGCCCGTCGTAGCGCTTGCCGAGCGCGGTGATCAGCCGGTCGTGCGCCGTTTGGAACTGCGGGTCGTCGAAGTCGGGCACCCAGAACACCGTCTTGCCCTTGTCGTAGCGGTACTCGAACCCCTTGCAGCCGTTTTCCCGGAGCCACGCGGGCACCTGGAGGGGCACGCCCTCGTCCGACCCGACGCACATGACGCGGAACGAAAGCCGCTGTCCCGCGTTGCGGGCGCGCGCCAGCAGGCCGTCGAATTTTGCGAAGTCGATCTGCCCCTCGGCCGGCTCGATCTCGCGCCAGTAGAACCGGAAATACGCCGCGCCGCTCGGCAGCCCGGCCAGGTTCTTGTCTTCGTCGGCGAAGCGGTGGAACGTCTGCCAGCCCATGTGCGGATTGGCCAGGAGTTCGGTGGTCTCTTTCGGCGTGATCGTTCGCATGGTTTCTTGCCTGGCGGGAACGGGTCGGCCGTTTCCCGCCGTCCTTTAGTTTTCCGGCCGGGGGCCGTAGTGCGGCAGCGCGACGCTTCGTTCGTACGCGCCCAGGTCCGGCGCCTTGCCCGCGTAGTTGTCGTTGAAACCCGGGAGCACCTGCCCGGCGTCCTCGGCCTTGGTACCGGGCCGGAGGCGCAGGTCGACGGACCCGGGCGAGAACCGCCGGTTTTCGTCGTCCGGCGGGCGGGCGCCGCCGGCGAAGAGCGTGGAGGCGTCCACCAGGACCGCGTGTTTATACACGGGCGCGCGCAGTCGGGCCTCCTCCAGGGTCGCATACCGGACGTTGTTCCACTTGAGGAAGACGTCCCACGGACCGCCGCCGAAGCCGTCGTAGTCGAAATCGCAGTCGGCCAGCATCGGGGCGGTCGTTTCGTACGCCGTCCCTCCCCGCGTGCCGATGAACAGGTTGTTGCGCGACACGCTGTTGCGCACGGGGACGTTGGTCCAGAGGATGAGGGGCATGCCCTTCTTGACGCTGGTGTTGTGGAGCAGGACCGCCCCGGACGGGCTGTTGTGCATCTTGAACGTTTCCACCACGACGTTGTAGAGGGTGTTCCGGAAGAGGTACACGGGGCCGCCGTAAACCGGCTGGACCGAGATGCCCTGGTACA
>CADCTO010000277.1 GCA_902805585.1 uncultured Armatimonadota bacterium
TGGACCTGGTGTGCCGGCTGCGCCGGCGCTGGGGCCGAAGCGTGCCGCTGATCGGCTCCGGCGGTATCCACGAGCCGGAGGACGCGCTGCGGCTGCTGGACGCGGGCGCCGATCTGGTGCAGGCGGACACCGGCCTCGTCTATTCGGGACCCGGCCTGTTCAAGCGCATCAACGACGGTCTGCTGTTCGCCACCTGCGCGGGGGACGCCGCCGCCGCGGCCGGGGGAACCTCGGAAGAGGCCGCGCCGCCGGCGCCGCGGCCCGCGGAGATGACGTGGCTCTGGACGGCCCTGCTCGGGGCGGGGATGCTGTTCGGGAGCCTGCTGGCGCTCGTCATCGCCGCGACGCGGGTCGTGCTCCCGTACGATGAGCAGTTCGTGGGCATGTCGCGCGAGCAGCTGGCCGCACTCAACCCCCGGCTCCTGCCCTTCATGGCGCACGACCGGATCACCCTGGCGGGGACGATGGTGGCAACCGGCGTGCTCTACCTGGCGCTGTCGCTTTCGGGGGTGCGTCGGGGGCTGCACTGGGCGCGGCAGTCCGTCTTCGTGTCCGCTTTCACGGGCTTCGGCAGCTTCTTCCTGTTCCTGGGCTACGGGTACCTGGACCCGTTCCACGCGTTCGTCTCCGCCTCGCTGCTCCAACTGCTCCTGCTGGGCGCCCACTCCAGGCTGGGGACGTACCGCCCCGACACCCCCCCGCTGCTCCGCGAGGACCGGGCCTGGCGGCTGAGCCAGTGGGGGCAGTTGCTGCTCGTGCTGCACCACGTCGCGCTGCTGGCGGCCGGTCTGGTGATCTCGTGGGTCGGCATCACCCACGTCCTGGTCCGTGAGGATCTTTCGTTCCTGGGGACCACGGCCGAGGCGCTGCGGGCGGCTAACCCGCGCCTCGTCCCGCTCATCGCGCACGACCGGGCGACGCTCGGGGGGATGCTCCTGTCGAGCGGGCTGGCGTTCCTGCTGCCGACGCTGTGGGGGTTCCGGCGCGGCGCGTCGTGGCTGTGGTGGGCGTTCCTGATCGGCGGGCTGTCCGCGTACGCCGCGGCCATCGGCGTCCACCTCGTCGTGGGGTATACCGACGGACACCACCTTCTGCCCGCCTTCGGGGGGCTCGGCCTTTTCCTGCTCGGGCTGGGCCTGTCACGCCCCCACCTGTGCGGGGCCGCAGCAGCGACGGGTGAAGCGGCGGGGGCGCCCGGACCGCGCCCCCTGACCGGCGAGTAGTCGCCCGCCCGTGCTGCTGGTTACCGCCCGACGCCCAGGTAGGAGCGCAGATCCTTGGTGCCCTGCGGCGGCACGCTGCGGGCCACGGTATCGCCCGGTGCGGCCAGGCCGCCGGCGATGACGAGCGGGAACCGGCCCTTCGGGGCGTTCCGCGTGTACATCCCCTCCCCCTGCGCCTCGCCCCAGGCGATCCAGTCGAAGCGGGTCAGGCGCGGCGCCGCCGCTTTGTCCGCGCCCGGAGCCCACACCAGATAGCCCTGGACCCGGGCGTCGTAGGCGCGCGCCTCGCCGCCGCTGCCCGACCGGAGGCGGACGGCGCCTTCGAGGCGGACGCGGCGGGCGGTCGGGTCTTCGACCACGAGCGACAGGTCCTGCGCGCGGACGTCGTCCTTCTGCCAGAACGGCGGCTCGCCGCGCACGTTGTCGACGAGGTGGAAGCGCGTGAGCCGCTCGGCGACCGCGGGCGGCAGCGGGTAGCGCTCCCCTTTGCGCCAGGCCGGCGGCCGGAGGGCGCGCAGGTCGTCCGCGGTCAGCCACAGGTGGTCGCGGCCGGTCGCCTGGTTCGGCGTCCACGCGCCGTCCGCGGGCGGGGGCAACGGGATGCGGCTGAAGACCGAAAGCACGCGCCCGCCGTCCGGCAGGCGCCGCGCGTAGCCGGGGTCTGCGACACTACCTACCGCCGTCTGCGGCCCGCCGGGATTGTCCGCCTGCGCCGCCGTCGTTGCCGCAGTCTTGGCCTTGTCGAGGAGGGCCAGGAAGCTTTCGGCGCTCGGGCGGAAGTGGTCGTAGGCGAGCAGGGTGCCGTCCGGACGGGCGACGTACACGCCCTGTGGCGCGTGGCCGTTGTCGGCAGTGCGGCCGGCCTGCTTGCCCAGGCCGCGCAGGAAGCGGCCGTCCCCGTCGTTCTGGCGGTTCAGGTACCACTTGTCGCCCGCATACGTCACGAAGTCGCGCTTCAGGCGGGCGACGACGTCGGGGTTGGAGAAGACGAGCGCACGGCCCGTCACGCCGTTGTTTCAGGTGCAGCCGAGCGGGTGCCCGTCCATGATCCACAGCAGCAGGGGCTTCCCGTTTCGCGCCGCCTGTTGGCGGGCCGCGCCCAGGTCGGGCTGCCACGGTATCTCGGTCCAGCGCTCCGCGCCCGCGCGCGGGACTACGGCCGCGTGCAGCGCCCGGAACTGCTGCGGGGCGAGCGTTTTGGTGGCCAGGGTCGGCACGGGCACATCCCCCAGGCGGCAGGCGGGCGCCGCGGCCGGTTCCGCCCCGTAGCCAGCGGCGACCACCGCCACCGTGAACAGCGCCGTGGCGCCCAAACCAATGTTGACTTTCATCGTGTCTCTCCTGCCGGAACCGGGCGCGCGACGGCCTTGCCGCTGATGCGTTCCGCCGCCATCCGCGCGTCCTCGCCGACCTCGTTGTTCGGGAACAGCGTCGTCAGGGCTGGCACCATCTCATCGGTGCCGACGAAGCCGAGCAGGTACAGCGCGTGCGAGCGCACCTCGCGGGGGCGACCCGAGGCGGCGACGGCGAGCAGCTGCTGCGCGACCGCGTGGGCTTCCCTCTGGGCGCCCGGGCTCGCGGCGTAGTGGGTGATGTCCTCCATGGCCTTTTTGGCGGCCTTGGCGATCGGCTTGTCCTGCCCGCCCGCCAGGTCCGCCAGCCCGGGAAGGGCGGGCGCGCCGCGACGCCGGGCGAACCCGGCCGCCGCCTGGCGAACAGCCGGGTCCGGCGACGCCATGCTCTGGAGGAAGCGCGCCGTGGCGGCGTCGGGCGCGGGAGAAGGGTTCGGTGCGGTCATTCGGTGTTCGTTCGCTCCTTCGCGGTTCAGATCGGGTAGATGGGCAGTTTGTACGGCTTCCGGTACGGCCGCTGGTAGGACAGCGTGTTCTTGCCGGCCTTGCCCACGATATCCATCTTGTTCTTGTCCCAGCGCACCGTCTCCCCGGCGAGCAGGGCGGCGTTGGCGAGGTGGCAGACGATGGTGCTCTGGGCCATGGACAGCAGGTTCGAGCGCGGCTGCGTGCGGGTCTTGACGCAGTCGATCCAGTTCTGCCAGTGGTCGTTGGTCCCCGGCGCCTCCTCCTTCGGCAGCTCCTTGCCGTCGGCGTCCACGACCTTCCAGCCGCCGCGCCAGACCATCACGCTCTTGCCGTCGGCGGCGATGAACTCGGTCCCGTGGTCCGGGCCGCCGTCGAGCGGCTTGCGGCCGGTCTCCCAGTGGAGCACGAAGTCCGGGTTCGAAAACTTCATGATGGCGACGTGCGTGTCGGGGGCGGTGCGGTCGTCGTCGGGCCAGGCGAGCTTGCCGCCGTAGGCGGACACCTCGGTCGGCATCACGAGGTCCCAGGTCTTGCTCATGCCGAGCAGGCCGATGTCCATCATGTGGACGCCCCAGTCCCCCGTCATGCCGGAGCCGTAGTTGAAGAACCAGCGCCAGTTGCCGTGGGTGTAGTTCGGGATGTAGGGGACAAAGGCGGCCGGGCCGATCCACCGGTCGTAGTCGAAGGTCGCGGGGACGGCCGTTCCGGGCTTGTTCTGTCCCATGCGCGAGCCGTCGGTCTTCCAGGCGCGCACGGTCGTGATCTTGCCGAGTTTGCCGGACCGGATGTACTCCACGGCGCTGACGAACTCGCGCGTCGACCGCTGCCACGTCCCGACCTGGACGATGGAGTTGTAGCGCTTGGCCGCGCCGACCATCGATTTGGCCTCGACAATGTTGTGCGAGATGGGCTTCTCGCAGTAGCTGTCCTTGCCGGCCTCGCTGGCGTGGATCTGGTTGAGCGCGTGCCAGTGGTCGGGCGTGCCGACGATCACGGCGTTGATGTCCTTGCGCTCCAGCATCTTGCGGTAGTCTTTGTACGTCTCGGGCTTCTTTCCGTACTTCTTTTCGACCTCCGCGATGTCGCCGCCCATCCGGCTCTCGTCCACGTCGCACAGCGCGGCGACCTCGATCTCGGGCTTGCCCATCAGGGTGCGCATGTTGGCGGAGCCCATGCCCCCGCAGCCGATCAGGCCCAGCACGATCTTGCTGTTCTTGAGCACCGGTGCGGGCTGCGAGGACGGCTGCGCGTGGACCGGCAGAATGTTGAATACGCTCGCGGCGGAAAGGCCCAGGCCCGCGGCGGCGGTCTTTCCGAGCAGGTCGCGGCGCGACAGCGTGTCTGTGGCTGTGGCGCCCGTATCGTCGGGGTGGTCGCTGGTGGTGGTCGTCACGTCGTCGTTTCTCCCGTCACTGGTGCGGCGTCTGCCGACCATACACATGATATATGGAGTATACAGGGGATTTCCCGCCGGCGCCGCAAAAACACGCGGGAACGGGGGGCGAAGCGGCGCCGGAGAAGGGAACGTTAAACGCGGGATGGCCTGCTTGCGGGAAGCGCCGGGGAAAAAGTCGCGCGGGGGGAGCCGGGTTCGGCTCCCCCCGCGCGGTGTCCGGACGCGTGGATCTCCCTGGTCGCCGCCGTCCTTACGGCGTCGGGGGCTGTACCTGCGCCTGCGCCAGTCGCTTCGGCGCCGCCACGGGCGTCGCGGCGAGCGGCGCCAGCGTGAACTCTTCGGAGTAGATCTCGGTCCGGACGGTGCCCAGACGCGCGTCGAACTCCTGGACCATGGCCGGCGCGAGCTTGATCTCCACCGGGGTGGTTGCGGCCAGCGTCAGCGGGATCAGCGGCTCGACAAGGCGCGCCGTGACGCCGTCGGCACGGGCGGGCACGACGAGGCTGGCAAGGACCCCGGCGGTCAGAACCAGCATGGGCAAGACCGCGATTCGGCCCTGGCTTCGAGGATGCATACGTTTCTCCTTCGTAATCGTCGCAGTTCGGTAGCTCGGCGGCCGTGTTCCTGTTCCCGAAGACACAGGGTGTCAGGCCCGTAGCTTTGCGTCCCGCCCTTTCGAGCGGTTTGCCCTTGTCGAGTGCGAAGGATAGCGCCGGTCACGGCGCCGGCGTCTGCCGGCGCCGCAACGGTCGCTTAATCCGTGATTATGGCGGTTTGCCCCGGATTCTTCAGGGTAGATGGGCGTCTGAGGCAGATGTTTTTCCACCCAGGCGTTCCCGCGCTTCGAGAAACCGCGACGTGTGGGGCGGGCGGACCATCAGGCAGAGCTGGCGCTCCGGCTCGTCCGCACGGCGTTCCCCAGCATCAGAAACCCAACCGTCGTCAGGATGCCGAAGGCGTAACCGCCGCCGGCCCGATCGAAGAAAGGACTGAGGGCCATCACGGAAGGCAGCGCCAGCCCGCACACGAACGGCGCGGCGCGACGCCAGCCCCGCCACACGTTCGCCTTCAGCACGAAGCCGCCGACGACCAGCATGAACAGGTGGCTGAGCGGCCAAGCGGCGTCCGTGATCGCGAGGAAGAGATTGCCCCGGTCCATATCGCGGCCCGTGGCCGCGTACACGGCCCACTGACCCGCCAGCACCAGGCACGTCATCTGGATGACGAACAGGACGGCACTCGCCGGCCCGTTGCCCGTCACGCGCAGCCGGCGCATCCCGCGGACGCTGCACATCCACCCGATGACGTAAAGGAGGTTCAGGACGCCCAGGACAGGGCCCATGTGGTTCTCGGGCAGGTGGGTCACGGTCCGGTAGAACCCCTCGACGAGCATCATGGGGCTGCCGAGCATCCCGAGCGTGCCGAGCAGGCGGGGGCTCAGAAAGGCCTCCTGCGTGGGGGCCGATACGTTCGTCTGTTCCACGGCGATGCCGCTTCTCCTGATCGAGGATAAGGTAAGGATGCGGTGCGGCTCGCGGAGGAAGTGAGCGAGCAGGCAGCCGCGGCATTCTTTATCCGTTCGGCGTTGCTATTCCTTCCGGCTTCCCGTGCGGCGCTCCTTACCGGGAGGGTAGTGCCCTATCGTCCTGGCGACCCTGCGACCGGTCCCGTTGGCTCCAGGCGAACAGGGCGGCGGTGGCAAGCAGGCAGACAACGCCGTTGAGGCGCACCGTGGTCATCGCGCCCAAGCGCTCGGCCAGGAAGCCGACCAGGAGGCCCCCGAGCGGCATCATCGCGCTGAACACCAGCGAGTAGACCGCCATCACCCGCCCCCGCAGTTCGTCCGTCACGTCCTGCTGCACCTTGGTCTGGGCGCTCACGCCGAAGACGACCAGGGCGAAGCCCGCCACGAACAGCCCGACCAGGGCGGCGACAAAACTCGTGGCGACGCTGAGCCCGACGAAGGCCGCGCAGAACAGCACCGGCGCCCCGTACACCAGCCACCGGCGCTCGATGCGCTCGCCGAAGGTCGCCACCAGCACGCCGCCGATGGCCGCGCCCACGCCGTTGACCGCCATGATCGTCGTGTAGCCGCCCGCCCCGTGCCCGAAGTGGGCCGCGATCACCGGGTACAGCGTGGAGATCGACCAGATCAGGAGGCTCGCCGTCCCCATCAGCGTGACCGTCCGGAACACGCTGCGCAGCCGCCAGATGAACCGGAAACCCTCCCACACGGACCGTTCCCGAAGCGACCGCTCCCCGTGGGGTACCCGGATCAGCGCGAGCGAGGCGATCACCGCCAGATAGCTCGCCGCGTTCAGCCCGAAGCAGGCCGCCGCGCCAAAACGCACCAGCACCAGGCCCGCCGCCACCGGCCCCACGAAGCGGGCGATGTTGAACAGGATCGAGTTCAGCGCGATGGCGTTGCCGAGCGCCTTGCGGTCCTCGACCATCTCCGGGACGAACGCCTGCTGGGCCGGCATGTTGAACGCGTTGACGCCCCCCGCCAGCGCGGCGAGCGCCGCGATGTGCCACGCCTGGATCGGCACCCAGCGACCGCTCGCGAGCACGGCGAGGACGACGGCCAGCAGCATCGCCGCGACCTGCGTGACGATCAGGATCGTGCGGCGCGGGTACCGGTCCGCGACCTGGCCGCCGAGGAGCGAAAAGGCGACCGTCGGCAGCGCGCCCGCCCCGGTCACGATGCCCAGCCACACCGCGGATTTCGTGAGTTCGAAGACGAGCCACTGCTGCGCCACCATCTGCATCCAGGTCCCCGCCAGCGACACGAGCTGCCCCGCCGCGAACAGCCGGAAGTTGCGGAAAGTGAGCGCGTAGAGCGGCCCCGCCGGCGGCTCGGGGCGTGGAACCGGGGCGGAGGCACCGGCGGAACGAGCATCCGGTTCCGGGGCCACAGAGGATGGCACTGCCGCGCCATCCACGGCTTCTCGTTTCATGGGGCGGGGCCATGCCTTTCTCGCCGGTGTCGGAGGAACCGGTACCAGAGAAAGGTTTACCGAGATCGGCGCCCGTCCAATCCTGGCAACCGGGCATGTGAGGCCGTCTCGCGCCGTCTCCAGCACTCACGCGCGTTCGCGCTTTCCCTGGAACCGGTACGCCCTTAACCGCCGACACGGCGGCGTGGCTTTTGCGTGCGGCGCCCCGGTCGGTCAGCTGGCTTCGATGGCAGCCAGATGCGCCGTGTCGTTCAGGCTGGTGATGGTGCGCTCCTGCCACGCGTTCAGCTCAAGCACGCTGATGCTGGCCGGGTCCAGATCGAAAGAGGTGCCCGCCCGGCAGCCCTGGCACAGCCGGAGCCACCACTGTATCACCGCGATCCCGGCGTTGCCGTGGGTGACCACAAGGGCCGTGCCGGGGCAGCGTTCCTCGATGCGGCTCATGCCGGCGAAGACCCG
>CADCTO010000278.1 GCA_902805585.1 uncultured Armatimonadota bacterium
GCGACTTCGGAAAGGACGGCGCTGCGGATTCCGCCCACGCCCCGTTCCCCGGCCTTCCACACTGCCACGACCGGCCCCCGTCCCCCGGGCGCCGCGGCCACCACCGGGTCGTCGGCATCGGGCGCCATCTGGGTTGGGCCGGGCCGCCCGGGCAGGGATGCCGTGAGCGCTCCCGGGCGATTTGCCAGCCAGACGAGGTAGACGCCGCCGGGCCCCGCCGCCACCCACCCCTGCTGTCCCCTCCCGACGCGGCGCTCCGGCCGGCCGGGCAGCACCGCGAACATCTCGCCGCCGCGCCGCCAGAAGGTGTGGACGGAGCCGTCCGGGGCCGCGGCCAGCGCACCGCCGTCCATCGGGCAGGCGTTCAAGGGCCACGTGCCCTCGCCGAGTTTCTGTGCCGGTGTGAAGCCCTTGCGCGCCTCGTCCCAGCGCGACAGGTACATGTCACGCGCGCCGCCGAGCGCGTTACGCCACATCACCCAGAGCCGGCCCTTCGCGTCGTAGGCGGCGGACGGGTGACAGCACTCGCAGACCGTGCCGTCCGGCGAGCGGTACACCAGCCGGTTCGGCGCCCACGTGGCCCCGCCGTCGCGCGACGAGGAAGCGTAGATGGTGGTGCCCGAACTCCGCAGGTCGAGCCAGACGCAGGTGAGGGCGCCGCCCGACGGTGCCGCGGCCATGCCGTGCAGCCCCTCGCGCGCCGAACCTGCCACGTCGTTCACCTTCGCCGGCCCCCGCCACGTCTTGCCGCCGTCCCGTGAGCGCCACGCCAGGATGTCGCCGTCACGCCCCTTGCCCTGCCGCCCGTAGACGGCCGTGATCGTGACCGTTTTGCCCGCCACCGCGATGCGCGGCCCGCGGCGCATGCCCAGGGACAGCACGCCCGCTTCGGCCACCTTCACCGGCGCTCCGTACGTGCGCCCGCGGTCGCCCGACACAGAGCAGTAGACGGCGTTGCCCGCTCCGTAGCTGACATACACCCTGCCGTCGTCCCCCACAGCCGCCTGCGGTTCGCGCGCCTCCAGCAGCGCGCCCGCCGGCGTCACGGTCTGCACCTCGGGAACCGGAGCCGCCGCCGCGCAGGTTTGCGGTGCCGACGGAAACAGGAAAGCGAGAATGGAGACAAAGGCATAACGTTTCTGCACACGAACCTCCGGAGCAAACCCAGATGTAAAGGCTTTATTCAGTGTAGAGCGTCGACGTTACGCGCGTCAAGTGCCGTGTCGATACAGGGCTTGACAACTATACCCCCATGGGGTACAATGGATACACTATGGCACGTTCACGGCGCGCGATTCTGATACTGGCCTTCTGGCTCCTGGCGACCTTCGCCGGGCCTGTGGTCGCCTGTGTCCCGTCCGCCGCCTCCGCCGCCGCTGCCTGCGCCGCCGCGGCGGGCATGGACATGGCGCGCGGCAAAACGTGCTGCTGTGCCGAAGGTCGTGGTGACAGCCACCACGCGCAGGTGGCGGCGAGCGTTGCTGCCGATCCGTGCGCCTGTGCCATCGCGCCCGGAGCTCCGGCGACCGCTCCGGAGCCGTACACGTCGCTTGCGCCGGCCCCGTTCGCGGCCCTGCAGCCGGCGACGTTCGCCCTACAGCCCCCCCCATCGGTGGCCGCCGCGCAGCGGCTTTTGCCGTTCGTCCGCCTGCCGCATCGCCCGTCCCTTCCGCTCGCGCCCGACGCGGGCCGCGCCCCGCCTTTCGCCTAGACGCCCCTGCTTCGTGTCGCTGATACACGTTTTAGTGACACGGGTGTCGTCACTCGGCGAAAGGGACCCTCGGTTCCTTTCTCACTGACTTCGGGTGCTGCCGCCGCGCGCGGCGGCAGCACCCGCGGAGAAATCGGAACATGCAACACACGTCTGCGCCTTCGCGCCGCCCGATGGCGGTGGCCCTGGCCCTGCTTTCGATCGGTGCGGTCATTTTCGCGGCCCGGCCTGCCGGGGCGCACGAGGCCAAGTGCCCGTACTGCAAGCTCGACGTCGTGCAGGACACGCCTTCCCAGGACAACGAAGTGGCGCTCCGTTACGGTCGCAAGCGCATCGAATACCGCTGCGTCTTCTGCGCCATCGCCCAGAAGGACAAGTTCGCCGGCGACCTGAGCATCCTCGCGCCGACCGAGGCCAAGGGCAAATACGTCACCATCACCCGCAAAGACGGCAAGTGGTCGGCCCCCGCCGGCACCGTGTTCGTCGCCGAAAAGGCCAACCACCGCTACTGCCAGGTCACGTACCGCGCCTTCACCGGCCGGGCCGCGTTCGACGCCTATGTGCGGAGGAACGGCGCGCAGGTCAAGGGCGCCAAGCCGGTGACCCTGGACCAGATGGTCGCGATCGCCAGGTAGGACGCCGAGCAGCGTAGAGGGAAATCCAATGAACGCAATACTGCCAGGGGTAACGGCGGTGCTGGCGGCGGGGTTCGGGCTGGGCTTCGGCCTCGCCCGGCCCGCCGCGGCGGCGCCACAAACCGCCAGCCCCCGTGCGGGGCACGGGCAGGCGAAGAAGCGCGCCGCCGCGGCGGCGCGCGTGCTCCCGCCTGTGCCTGCCAAACTACCCGGCTGGATGGACAACAAGAACAAGAACCACATCTTCTATAAGCGCGGCCGGTACAACTACGACATTTACAACATCAAGCCGCTCGCCTACGACCTGAACGCGGTCGCGGTCGGCCACGCCATGGCCTACGAGGACCTGGTCACGGGTAAGGCCGCGACGCTCGACACCAAGACCTACGCGCGCATCGACCGCGTCCTGAAGAACCCGCCCCGCCTGATGCCGGACGAGGCGGCCATCTCGCCCACGTTCGGGCGCCGGTTCGGCGTGCTGGAGCAGGTCTTCGACTGGACCCACGTCCTCCACGCCCAGACCGTGGACGTCCTGGCCAGCAACAGACTATCGGCGGAGGAGAAGGACGCCGAGATCGAGCGGTTGTGGCGGTACTACTTCGACAGCGTGCCCTACGCCATCACGCCGCTGCCGATGAACATGGCCTTTCTGGACGGGCAGCCGTACAGCGGCGCGTTCCGGGCGAAGTACCCGAAGGTGAACGGCCTCTTCTGGGGCTACCACTGGCTGCAGGGCGTCATGTACGACGCCCTCTACAACAAGACGCTCGGGCAGCAGAAGGCGGTCTACGCGGTGCTGGGCAAGCGCTACCACGAAACGGAGCTGCGCCGGACCGACCGGCCCTTCATGCCGATGTTCGCCGAGGTGAGCCCGACGTTCTCGGCCCGGTTCCCGCACATCGCGAACGCCTTCGACAACCTGCACATGCTCCACGACATGGTCAACGACATCCTCGCCAGCGAGTGGATGACCGAGCGGCAGAAGGACGAACAGGTCAAGCGGGCCATCTGGCTCGTGTCCGCCGAGGCGCACCGGGGCGAAAAGCCCGGCGCCAGCAAAGGCGCGGGCGGCGCACACGACCACCGCTTCATGGCCGGGATGCCCGGAATGGGGATGATGAAGGGCTCCACCCCGGAGCTGATGTACATGGAGGGCATGGGCTGGATGAGCATGGCCGACTGCCATCACTGCTCGATGCCCCTTCCGGACGGCAAAGACGCCTGGAAGGCGTCCACGGTGACCGCCGACGGCTGGACGATGCGCGTCCGGTGCGCGCTGTGCGCCCGGGACATGTCGTCGGAGACGCAGGGCGATGCCATCCTGACCGTCGCCACCGAAGACCCGCGCCGCCCCCTGGTGCTCCTCTCCGACGAGCAGGGCAACCTGAAGACGGACATGACCGGAGCCGTCTTTTTGGAAGCGGAGGCGAGCCACGCCGGGTGCAGCGAGTGGTCGCAGGCGTTCACCTCCAGGGCCGCCTTCGACGCGTTTGTGAAGGCGAACCCGGAATACAAGAGCGCCAGGGCGCTGACGCTCGCCCAGTGGTCGGAGCGGCACGGCAAGAAGCCGGACACCTACTTCAAGCCGAAGGGCCCCGTCGAGAACCCGTACGCCGATGGGAAGCGCGAGGCGAAAAGCGAATGAGAACCACGCGTACCTTTACGCTTCTTGCGGCGGCGGCGGTGCTGGGTGTGCTCCTTGCCTCCCCGGCGACGGCAGTGGACCACAACAACATCGACGCCGGCCGGCCGCTCTCGTTCGACGATGCCGAGGCGATCGCTTTCCGCGAGCGCGCCCTGGAGTTCGGTGTCAGCCTGTCCGCACCCCGCGGGGGTGCGGCCGGGCTGGGCCTGAAGGCGGAGTACCTGGTCGGCTTCGCCCTCAACTCCCACCTGAGCGTGGACGTCGACGCGTCCCTTGGGGGCCGCGCCGGCAGTGATGCGACCGGCGCGGACCTGGACGAAGTGGGCGTCGGCGTCTTCCACAACTTCAACCGGGAGTACGGCGGCACCCCCGCCTTCGCCGTGCGGGGCGACGTGCTTTTCCCCGTGGGCGGCGCGGGCGGGACGGAGTACCGGCTGCGCGGCATCGCCAGCAAAGCCGCCCGGCAGTACGACCGCTGGCACCTGAACCTGGACGCCGTTTTCGCGCCGGGGGCGGGCGACGAGGAGCGGGAGTTCCGCCCCGGCGCGGTACTGGGCTATAGCACGCCGCTCGGCTACCCGACCCGCTTCGACCGCACCGGCCTCGCCGAGGTCGCGCTGCAAACGAGCGAGGAGAAGGGCGAAGGGCCGGTGGTGTCCCTCGGCCTCGGCCTGCGCCAGCAGGTGACCGTCCGCTCGGTGCTGGACGTCGGCCTCCGATCGGACCTCGCCGGGGGCGAGCGCGACGACATCCGCCTGATCGCCGGATACGCGACGGCATTCTAACGAAGAACGAAAAGGTAACGAACCATGAAAACGATACTGCTGACGGTCCTGCTCGGCGCCGCCTGCCTCCTGACCGGCGGAACGCCCGGTCGCGCTGACAACGAGAAGACCAAAAAGAACCCCGAGCAGGCGGTATTCCTGACCCCGGGCGGGGCGTACACGAAGGCCGACATCACGGCGAACGGCGGCAAGACGGTTTCCGAGAAGTACCCCGGTTTTATGGCCAACCATGATGCCGCACCCAAGAAAGGGGACCGGATCTGCCCGGTCTCCAGGACCAAGGCCAGCCCGAAGCTGACCTGGATCGTGGGCGGGAAGAAGTACGCGTTCTGCTGCCCGCCGTGCGTGACGGAGTTCGTGACCAAGGCCAAGAAAGACCCGAAGTCTATCAAGGCCCCGCACACCTACGTTAAGAAGTAAACGTGGCGCGTGCAGACCGCACGCAGGAGGGACGGTACACCATGAATAAGACAACGATGGTTGCGGCATCGGCACTCGCGACCGCTTTGGTTTTCGCGCCCGCCGGGGTGCGCGCCCAGCACGAGGGCCATGACCATTCCCAACACGGAGGCGGCAGCCAGCACGGCGCCGCTCATGGAGCGGGCGGTCATTCCATGAAGATGGGCACCCGTGGCATGCAAGCCCTTCAACGGCTGTCCGGCCGACAGTTCGATGTCGCGTTCCTGTCCCAGATGACCGAGCACCACCAGGGGGCCGTGGACATGTCCCGCCAGGCCCTGCCGAGCCTCAAAAACGCGCGCGTCCGCAGGCACGCACAGAACATCATCGCCGACCAGCGCAAGGAGATCGCCGAGATGCGGGCGATCCTCCAGCGGGAGTACAAGACCGGCCCCTCGCCGGCCCAGCGGAACCTGATGAAGCAGGACATGCACGCCATGATGGCGATGAAGATGACAGGCGACCGCATGTTCCTGGAGATGATGATCCCGCACCACCAGGGCGCGAACGACATGAGCCGGCTGGCGCTCCAGAAGAGCAAGAACCCCAGGATCCGCGCACTCGCCCAGCGCATCATCAAAGCGCAGACGGCGGAGATCAAAGACTTCCAGAGCCTGCTGCGCAGCCGCGATCTGGCGGCGGGCCGGGTCCCGGCCCCCAGCGCGCGAACATCACTATAGACCACGGGTACGAGCCCGCGAAGGTGACCGTGATGGCGGGGCGCCCGGTGCGGCTCACGTTCTTCCGGAAGGAAAACCCCGGCTGCGGCGACGAAGTGCACTTCCCCGGCCTGGGCATCACGCGCAGGCTGAAGACGGGCGAGAAGACCGTGATCGCTTTCACGCCCAAGAAGTCCGGCACCCTCCGCTTCACCTGCGGGATGGACATGTACGACGGCCAGGTGGTGGTCGTCCGGTAGCGCGACCCGTGCCGCGGGCGGGCGACGAGCCGCCCGCCCGCGGCACGAGCCATGGAAACCGGGCAAAGCGGGAATGATATCGTAGGGATAGAAAGAGGTCGCGTCCATGGCCGTCGCTGTCCGAGAAAGCACACCGAACCCGGGCCCGAGTACGACCGCCGCGCGTGACGCCGACGAGCGCGAGCGGCGCACCCGCGCGTACGGCGAATCCCTGCTGCGCGCGCTGCGCCGCCAGGAGCGGCGGGGCGGCTCCGACTGGCTATACAACCGGATGATCGGCCTTGCCACCCAGGACGAGGCCACCAAGGTAGAATTGTTCCGTTTCGTGGACGCCCTGCCCGCGCTCAAGACGCCGGAGGCCGTTTCCCAACACTTGCGCCAGTACCTGCTCCGCCCTGACATCTCCCTTCCTCCCGGCGCGAAAGGGCTGCTGGCGTTCCTGGAGCGTACGGCGCCGACCCGGCGCCTGCTCGCCGCTGCGTCGCACACCGGCGCGCGGATGATGGCGCGCCGCTTCATCGCGGGCGCGGACGCGCGCGAAGCGACCGGTGCGGTCACCGGGCTGCGTCGGCGGAACCTCGGGTTCACGCTCGACCTTCTGGGCGAGGCGGTCACCAGTGAGGCCGAGGCGCTCGCCTACCAGAAGCGGTACCTCGACCTGATCCGCGACCTGTCCGACATCGCCGCGAAGTGGCCGGAAAACCCGCGGACGGACCAGGCGCCGTTCGGCCCGCTCCCGAAGGTGAACGTGTCGGTCAAGCTCTCGTCGCTCTACGCGCGCTTCGACCCGATGGCCGCCGACGCGACGGTCCAGGCCGTCAAGGAGCGCCTGCGCCCGATCCTGTCGCTGGCCCGTGAGCGCGGCGTGTTCGTCAACGTGGACATGGAGCAGCACGACTTCAAGGGCGCCACGCACCGCATATTCCGGGAGATCCTGTGCGAGGAAGCGTACCGCGACTGGCCCGACGTCGGCATCGTCGTGCAGGCCTACCTGCGCGACGCCGAGGACGACCTGCTTTCCCTGCTCGGGTGGACGAAGGGGCGGGGCACGCCGGTCTGGGTGCGGCTCGTGAAGGGCGCGTACTGGGACTACGAGACCATCGTCGCCGCCCAGCGCGGCCACCCCGTCCCCGTGTTCTCCCGAAAAGCCGAGACGGATGCCAACTACGAGCGTCTGACCGAACTGCTGATCGAGAACTGGCAGACGCTGCGCCCGGCCATCGCCACGCACAACGTCCGCTCCGCCGCCCGCGCCCGCGCCGTCGCCGAGGAGCACGGCCTGCCGCCGCGCACCGTCGAGTACCAGGTACTGTTCGGCATGGGCGAGCCCATCGGCCGCGCCCTGGCTGCCGAAGGGGAGCGCGTCCGCGTGTACGTCCCCTTCGGCGAGCTTCTGCCGGGCATGGCGTATCTGGTGCGCCGCCTCCTGGAAAACACGTCCAACGACTCGTTCATCCGCAGCGCCGCATCCGCCGGGAAGGCGGAGGAACTGCTGGCGGACCCGACGGCGGCGGCCCTCGCCCCCGTCCCCTGTCCCGGGACAGCCCTCACCCCCGGCGACAGCCGGAGGAAGGGGAGAGGGGCCGGGGGTGAGGGCCGCATTCCATAACGAACCCGAGACCGATTTCGCCGTGTCCGAGAACCAGGAACGGATGCGACAGGCGCTGAGCGAGGTACGCGAGCGGCTCGGCGAGACGGT
>CADCTO010000279.1 GCA_902805585.1 uncultured Armatimonadota bacterium
GACGGGCTTCGCGCTCGCCTTCGCCCGGGCGCTGGGCGAATACGGATCGGTCGTCTTCATCTCCGGGAACCTGCCCATGAAGACCGAGATCGTGCCGCTGATCATCATGTCCAAGCTCGAACAGTACGACTACCCCGGCGCCACCGCCATCGCGGTCGTGATGCTCGTCACCTCGTTCGTCCTGCTGCTTTTGATCAACGTCCTGCAGTGGTGGAGCCGGCGGCGCAGTGGCGCCGCCTGAAAGAAGTGACGAAGAGCGCACCATGGCTGTCACCACCATAGCGCCCGACCGGGCCGCGGCCCCGCCGCAAACCGCACGAGAGCCGTTCTGGGTCCGGCTCCTTCTGATCGGGACGGCGCTACTGTTTCTGGGCCTGTTCCTCGTCGTGCCGCTTCTCGCGGTCTTTACGCAGGCGTTCGAGAAGGGCGTCGCGGCGTACCTGGAAGCCCTGCGCGAGCCCGAGGCGCTCTCGGCGATCCGGCTGACGCTCATCGCCGCCGGCATCGCCGTGCCGCTGAACCTTTTGTTCGGCGTCGCGGCGGCCTGGGCCATCGCCAAGTTCGAGTTTCCGGGTAAGAACGTGCTGATCACGCTGATCGACCTGCCGTTCGCGGTCTCGCCCGTCATCGCCGGTCTGATCTTCGTGCTCCTGTTCGGGTCGCGCGGGGGCCTGTTCGGGCCGTGGCTGGCCGAGCACGGCGTCCGGGTCATCTTCGCCGTGCCCGGGATCGTGCTGGCGACGATCTTCGTGACGTTCCCGTTCGTCGCCCGCGAGCTGATCCCGCTGATGCAGGCGCAGGGCGTGGACGAGGAGCAGGCGGCCCGCGTCCTCGGCGCGAGCGGTTTCCAGATGTTCTGGCGCGTGACCCTGCCCAACATCCGGTGGGGCCTGCTGTACGGCGTGATCCTGTGCAACGCCCGCGCGATGGGCGAGTTCGGCGCGGTCTCGGTCGTTTCGGGCCACATCCGGGGGATGACGAACACGCTGCCGCTGCACGTCGAGGTCCTGTATAACGAGTACAATTTCGTGGCGGCGTTCGCCGTCGCCTCGCTCCTGACCCTGCTCGCCCTGGTGACCCTGGTCCTCAAGAGCGTGGTCGAGTGGCGGGTTCTTCGGGAGCAGCGGCGCGGCGGCGCGGGCGGGGGCAACCACACGGCATGAGTATCGAAGTCGAAAACATCTCCAAAACGTTCGGCACTTTCACGGCGCTGAAAGACATCCGGCTCAGCATCGGGACGGGCGAACTGGTCGCGCTGCTCGGCCCGTCCGGCTCGGGGAAAACGACCCTCCTGCGCATCATCGCCGGGCTGGAGACGCCGGACGCGGGCGTGATCCGCTTCCACGGCGAGGACGCCACGCGGCAGCCGGTCGGCGACCGGGGCGTCGGCTTCGTGTTCCAGCACTACGCCCTGTTCCGGCACATGACGGTCTTCGAGAACATCGCCTTCGGGCTGCGCGTCCGGCCCCGCAAGCTGCGGCCGTCGAACGAGCAGATCAAGACCAAGGTGATGGACCTGCTGCACCTCGTGCAGTTGGAAGGGCTGGCGGCGCGCTATCCGTCCCAGCTTTCCGGCGGCCAGCGCCAGCGCGTCGCGCTGGCCCGCGCGCTCGCCGTCGAGCCGAAGGTGTTGCTCCTCGACGAGCCCTTCGGCGCCCTCGACGCCCGCGTCCGGCAGGAGTTGCGCCGCTGGCTCCGCCGGCTCCACGACGACATCCATGTCACGAGCGTTTTCGTGACGCACGATCAGGAGGAGGCGCTCGAAGTCGCCGACCGTGTGGTCGTCATGAACGAGGGCCGGGCCGAGCAGATCGGCACCCCGGAAGAGGTCTACGAGCACCCGGCGAACCCGTTCGTCTATAACTTCCTGGGCAACGTGAACCTGTTCCACGGCCGCGTAGACAAGGGGCAGGCGCGGCTGGGGTCGCTCGCCGTAGACGCCCCGGCGCACGCCGGGGGCCAGGACGCGCCCGTCGTCGGCTACGTCCGCCCGCACGATCTGGACATCGCGCGCAGCCGCAACGGCGAGCCGACCATCGAGGCCGTCATCCGACACGTTCATGCCGTCGGCCCGGTCGTGCGAGTGGAGTTGGAGCGGCGCGACACCGGCGACCCCGTCGAGGCCCATCTGACCCGCGAGCGTTACCGCGAACTGGACCTGCGCGCGGGCGAACAGGTGCACATCAAGCCGCGAAAGATGCAGGTCTTCGCGGAGGACTATTCTATCTGAGGAGGACGCTATCATGTTCGAGGGTATAGCGACGGGAACACCATCGCCGACCGTCGACAGCCACGCCTGGGCGCTGGACCGCATCCAGGAGGCGCTGCGCGGGCTGCGTTTCGGCGAGGTGACCGTGATCGTGCAGGACGGGGTGGTCGTTCAGGTGGAGCGCACGGATAAGGTCCGGCTACCGCGCGACGACCGGAGACGGTAACAGAAAAGCGCCGGATATTCCACGCCGACCCGACAACGGGAGGCATGATTCTGAACCAGATGCTGCTGACCGCAGAAAGCGGAGGCGCGTCATCACATCCAAGGAGCAGAACATGCCTCATATCGCTTCCCGCGCGAATGCCTTTGTCGTCGCCGGAGTGCTCGTCGGTCTATCGAGCGTGTTGCCCGGGGCGGTCTACGCCGAAGAGACGCCGGCCGCCGCACCCGTACCGGCACCCGTTGCGGGAGACGTAGGCCAGCGCGTTCAGCAGCTGGAGACGACCGTACGAGAACTGCAGGAGACGATCCGCCGCCTGCAGGGGGCGCCGTCCCCCGCGGGCGGCGCGCCGGCCGCCGCACCGGTCGCCACGAACGCCGAGGTCGAAAAGATCGTCGACGAGCGGCTGAAGCAGCAGAAGCCGCTCGCCGGATGGCAGGACGGTTTCTTCCTGCAGTCGCCCGACGGCGACTTCAAACTCCGGGTTCGGGGTTACATCCAGTCGGATTCGCGATTCTTCACTTCGGACCGCGGCGACACGAGTAACGACAGCTTCTACCTGCGTCGGGTCCGCCCGATCTTCGACGGGACGCTCGCCAAAAACGTCGACTTTCGCCTGATGCCCGACTTCGGCGAAGGCCGGACCGTCCTCCAGGATGCCTACCTGGATCTGGGCTTTAACCCGACGGCCCGAGTACGCGTTGGCAAGTTTAAAGAGCCGCTCAGCCTGGAGCGCCTTCAGTCGGGCCAGGACCTTCTGTTCGTGGAACGCTCCCTGTCGCAGAACCTCGCGCCCAACCGCGACGTCGGCATCCAGGTCTACGGCGACGTGGCGGGCGGGACCGTCAGCTACGCGCTCGGCCTCTTCAACGGCGTCCTGGACGCCGGCTCCAGCGACGGCGACGTGGCGGAAGACAAGGACGTGGCGGTGCGGCTGTTCGCGCAGCCGTTCAAGAACCAGGCCGGTTCTCCGCTCCAGGGGCTCGGCATCGGCATCGCCGGCACGTTCGGACGTAAGAAGGAATCGCTGAGCGGGGAAACGCTGCGCACCGCCGCCCGGTCCGCGTTCTTCAAGTACGACTCGACCGTGACCGGCGACGGCCCGCACACGCGGCTCGCGCCGCAGTTCTACTATTACCAGGGCCCGTTCGGGCTGCTCGGCGAATACATCACGTCCCGTCAGAGGGTCCGCGAGGGGGCGTTGTCGGAAACGCTCACCCACAACGGCTGGTTCGTCCAGACCTCGTTCCTGCTGACCGGCGAGAAAGCATCGTTCCGCTCCCCCACCCCCTTGCGGCCGCTCGGCTCGCCGGACGGCGGACGGGGCGCCTTCGAGTTGGCGGCGCGGTACTCGAAGTTCAACGCGGACGCGGACACCTTCCGGCTGGGTTTCTCCGACCCGACGGCCGCCGCCGAGGACGTTTCCGAACTCACGCTCGGGCTCAACTGGTACCTCAACCGGGGCACGAAGGTGCAGCTCAACTACGAGCACACCGACTTCGGCCGCGGCCTCACGTTCGGGACGGACACGCGCGACCGAGAGGACGCCGTTCTTTCCCGGTTCCAGGTCTCGTTCTGACCTTCCCCAAGAAAACGGGCGGCGTGGGAGCCTGGATTCCCGCGCCGCCCGTTTTCGTCGATCCGATTCCCTACCGCAAACGCCGGCCCTTCTTCAGGCCGGCCACGGCCCGCTGGAGCCCCTTGCGGCTCGGCCGGGTCAGGCGTGTCGCCGCCCTGCCGCCGCTGCGCAGATCGATCAGGCGCACCCGGTCGAGCCGGACGTCGAACGTGTCCCCCTCCAGATCGGGGAACTCGCTGCTGAACGTGTAGAACAGGCGGACGCTGTTCCCCAGATCCCCGTCGATGTCGATCCGGTTGCCGTACAGGTCGAGGAAGTAGTCGTAACCGGCGCCGGACCGGTCGAAGCTCAGCCCCTCGAAGTCGTAGAAATCGATGTCCAGGTCCGGGTCGCCCGTGTTGTTGGTGACGTCATCGAACGCCCCGAAGAAGGTCGCGTTGCCGTCGGGCGAGACGCCCAGCAGCGCGAAGAAGTCGATGTCGTTGATGCGCGCCCTGCCCTGGAACATGCCGATGAGATCGTCGGAGGGCCGGTCGGCGGGGCGGCCGATGCGCTCCGCGCGCCAGTCGAAGCCGAAGTCGCGGTCCGAAGCGTCCTGCGTCCGCCCGAAGATGGTGCGCCCGCTGATCTGGCCGAAGGTAGTCACCCCACCCGCGGTGACCCCGAACTCGTCGTCTTCCAGGAACGTCTGCCCGAAATCGGCGAACGGCACGTCCGGATCGGCCAGCAGCGTCCAGAACGTGAGCAGTCCGTCCTCGTCGACAGACACCGAAACGGCGACATCCTCGGAGTCATCCGAGTCGAACGCGCGGTACGTCCCGTTGAACCGATCGCCGGGCGTGCCGTCGTCGCCCCCGCCGCCGCACCCGGCGGCGGCCAGCGCCAGACCCGCCGTTCCCAGAAAGAACCCCCGCCGCGACAGCGCGGCGGCGGCCCGTACCGATCGTTGTTGCCCTGGCCTCATCCTGAACTCCTCGGGGTGATACGACACCTGTAAAGATGAACGCTTATTAGACAGCGGCGCGTGACCGGCGCTTCAGGAAAAGTGACGCCGGTCGCGCGGCGACCCCGTCTTCACCCGCCGGAAGCCCCGCCGCCCGCCTCCCGCACCTCGACCGTCTGCTCCCGGAAGGTGCCGGCGCCGAAAAAGGTCGTCATGGCGACGTCCGCGGCGTCCCGCCCCACGGCGATAGGAACGAGCGCACGGCGGACCCCCTGGAACGTCGAATCCACGTTGTACCACGCGCCGCCCAGATACGCCTGCGCGTAGCCGTGGAAATCGGGGGGGTCCAATCCCAGGCAGTAGCCCGAAACGTACCGGGCGGGGATGCCCAGCGCGCGGCAGAACGCGATGGTCAGGTGGGCGAAATCCCGGCACACGCCCGCCCGCTGCGTGACCGTGTCGTAGGCCGACGTCATCGAGTCCGTGGTCCCGTAACGGTACTCGACGTGCTGGTAGAGCCAGGCGGCGATGGCTTTGACCCGGCGGCCGCCCGGCGGGAGGCCGCCGAACTCGTCCAGCGCCACGCGGGACAGCAGGTCGGACTGGCAATAGCGCGACGGGAGGGTGTACACCATCGCGTCCGCGGGGATGTCTTTGGGGGGGTGCTCCGCCGCGTCGTCGGGGATCTCCCGGTTCGGCTCGGTCTCGATCGTCGCCTTGAAGTCGTAACGGAACGGGCCGGCGGGGGCAAGGAGGCGGCGCTGCGGGTTCCCGAACGTGTCCGTCCACAGTTCGGAAAACGGCGTGGGCGTGGTGACCAGGTTCTCTTCGCGCACGCGATGCGCGGGCCCGACCAGCGCCGGCTCGACCATCAGGAGGGTGAACGTGTCGGCGGAAAGCTCGTAGCTCGACGAGGCGTGGATATTCAGCTTCATGGCGGCGCACCTTTTACAGCGAGACCCGTACCGTCTTTTCCACCGACACCCGGCTCCGGTGGGACAGCGAACTGGGCCCTACGCCGATGTAGGTGCCTGAAGTAGGCGAGATGTCACCGTAGTCACGGCCCGCGGCGACCGCGACATAGCGCTCGTTGACCCACCGGTCGTGGGTCGGATCCAGCGCGGCCCAGCCGCCCGGCCCGCCTTCGTTTTCCGGCAGCAGCACTTCCACCCACGCGTGCATGGCCCCTTCGCCGGGCAGGAACCCCGACACATAGCGGGCGGGGAGATCGACGAGCCGGCACAGCGCGAGCAGGATGTGCGTGTAGTCCTGGCACACCCCTTTCTTCCCGCCCCAGGCCTCCGCGGCCGTGGTGCCGACGCCCGTCTCGCCGGAAACGAAGCGCATCTCGGAAAACACGCGCCGGCAGAGCGCGAGGGCGAGGGAAGCGGTGTCGCCCCCCGCGTATCCCCGCGCGATGTCGGCGGCCACCGCTTCCAGGGCGGCGTCGGGGCGTGTCAGCGGCGTGTCCTGTCGGAACACGCCGGCGCCTTCCGGCGGCACCCCCTGCTCCGGCGCGAGAAGTTCCGGCAGAACCCTGCCGTCGTCGCCGTATGCCGCGGCCGTTTCCACCGTCAGCTCGATAACGAACGTCAGGTTCTCCCAGACCTTGTCGTGGAAGACCTGAAGGAGTTCGTTCCCGAACGCATCCGGGAAGGCGTCGCCGCGCGTGGGAACCGGAGCGCGATGGATGGAGGAATGGAGCAGGTGCTGCGCCCCGCGCCACGGCGGCGGCAGCAGGCGCAGGCGCGTCGTGACGTCGCGGGCCGGCCGGCTATAGCTATAGTTCAGGGAGTGCGTGACGTGGAGCGTCCGCTCGATCCGGTGGTCGGGCCGCGCCGCGCCCGCGCGGACGAGGCGGGCAGGACTCTTCTGGTCGGCGATCGGCATCGTTAACCAGTATAACCTAAACTGCCGCCGTTTAACCGCCGACATCTGAGGCCCTCACCCCGCCACCCGCGGAGCGGGTGGCGGGGTGAGGGCCTCGCTCCCACACTACCCCGACGACAGGGATACGGAGGCGTCGTAGCCGTTCGCCTTCAGCTCTTTTTGCAGTTCACGCGCCGTGGCCTCGTCGCGGTGCGCCCCGACCTGGACGAAGTACACGGTCTTGCCGTTCGCCTGCTCCAGGACCGTATAGGTCGCGTAACCTCGGCCGTTCAGTTCGACGGCAAGATCCTGAGCGCCGCTGCGGCTGTCGTAGGGGCCGACCCGGACGCGATAGACGGGAACGGCCGGGGTCTCGCTGCCCGGCGCCTCGGTCCCGCCCGGCTGCTCCGCGGAGCCGGTGGTCTCCCCAGGCGTCCCCGCGTCCGGGCCGGTGGCGGAGTCGCCACCGCCTTCCTCCCGCTCTTTCGCCTCGGCTTCGCGGCGTTCTTTCTCTTCCTGGCGCCGCTTTTCTTCTTCTTCCTTCTCCCTGGCCCTCCGCTTTTCTTCCTCGGCCTTGCGGCGCTCCTCTTCCTTTTTGCGCCGGGCCTCGACCTCCTCCGTACGCTCCTCCACCTGGACGGAGGGGGCGGGGGGCCGGGGGCGCACGGTCGGCGGCGCGGGGATGGTGGTCGGCTGGACGATGACCTCGGGGCCTCCGTCCGCCACCACGGTTCCGGGCGGGCGGGCGCTGGGGCCGAGCACGAAATAGCCGAGCAGGAAGCAGACGATGATGACCCCGACGGCGACGGCGGCGTATTTGATGACCGGTGTTTCGGGTTCGATGGCGGTAACCCCCTTACCGCGCCCGCTATTCCGACGGGGCGCGCTTTTCTTACTGTACGTCGTATTCCGGCGCTTTGTCAACGACCCGTCATCCTTCCTGCGCGAGCGCGGCCGCGGCGGTACGCAACGCCGCGGCGCCGCGCCGCGCCGCCCCCCGCGCCGGCGGTTCGCGCGGCGCG
>CADCTO010000280.1 GCA_902805585.1 uncultured Armatimonadota bacterium
CCAGGGCCTTGAACAGGGCGGTCACCTCGTCGCCGACTTCCAGGCCGATGCTCTCGGCCGCCGACGGGATGATGGCCGAGACGACCTGCCCGGCCGGCGTGTCGATGTGCACGATCACCAGGGTCGTGCTTTTGATGATGCCGGTCACCCGGCCTTTGATCTGGTTGGGGAAACTCAACTGCATGGCGCTCCCTTTCGCGCTCGGTTTCGCTAGCGACACGTTCATGGCTTTGAAAAGCACCGAAACGGTGTCGCCGGCCTTTAACTGCATCGACTCGCTGGTCGCGGCGTCCACCAGGGCGTCGATCCGGGCGCCGGGCGTGGCCACGTGGACGAGGGCCACGGCGGGGTCGCGGATGAGGTGCGTGACCCGGCCCTGCATCCGGTTGGGGAACGTCGTCCCTACGTAGCGGATGACGCCGACATGGCCCTCCAATTCGAGCTGGGTGATCCCGTCGAGCGGCAGGCCCACCTTCTCGCACCAGGCGGCAACCGCCGCCTTGTCGGGCGCCTCCAGGAGCCAGACGATGCGCCCTTCGGAAAGGCTGTGGAAACTGCGGTAGCCGCGCACGGTGGGGTCGTGCTGCCCCGCCCGGGCGATCTCCTCGACGCGGTCGGGCGTGAAGCCGCCGGGCGGCAGCGTGTGGATGCTCATGAACAGCGGCAAACCTTCTGACCTCGCTCCCCTGCATTATACGCCACGGCCGCTCCGAAGGAAGGTCTTGTTCACGGCGCCGCCTCCGCGGGTGCCACGGTGGCGGCGGGCACCTTCGCCGGGGCGCGGGCGCCCTGCCCGCGCCCCCGCACGCCCAGCATCATCCCGCAGGCCAGAACCATCGTGCAGGGGACGTACAGGAAGAGGTAACGGTAGTTCGTTCCTGCCATCTGGAGCACCGCGCCCGCGGCCGTCGGCCCGACGCACGCCGCAAGCTGTGTGGCCAGGAAGAACAGCCCGGTGTGGGCGCCGCTGCGCGCCGGGGGCGCGAACTCCAGCGCCATCGGCAGGGCGTTGACGATCACCAGCGACCAGCACAGGCCCATGGCGACCAGCAGACCGCGCAGCAGGGGCAGCGACTGGACTGCGTAGATCGAGCCCACCAGGCCGATGAGCAGCACGAGGCCCGTGAGGATGGCCGCGCGGCGGCCCAGGCGAGCCCCCAGGAGCCCGGCGGGGACCGAGCCGGCCACGATGGCGAGGCCGAAGAAGGCCATGAGCTGCGTGGCCTGCCCGCTGTCCAGCCCGAACTCCTTGACCGTGAACGAGGGGAAGAAGACGGGCAGGGTGCTCACCCCCAGGCTCCAGGTGAAGATGGCGCCCAGGAGCAGGAAGGCAGACCGGTCCCGGTCCCGCACCAGGGCGCGAAGGTTCTCGACCACGCCGGGCACTTCGGCCGGCCGGCCGGCGGGGGGCGCCGGCTCGCGCACGAGGAGCAGCACGACGGCGACCCCTGCCAGCATCCCCGCCGCCCCGAAGGCGAACGGGGCGGCGGGCGAAACGCGGAAGAGCGCGCCGCCGATAGCGAAAGCCAGCACCCCGCCGATCCCGCCCATCAGGCTGAGCACGCCGCTGGCGGGCGAGCGCCGCCCGTCGGGGGCCAGGTCGGGGAGCAGGGCCGTGAGCGGCGTGCGGAACAGGTCCATCGCCAGGAGCACGATTCCGGCGAGCGCGATGAAGACCACGAGCGGCCCGCCGACGGTGAACGGCAGCGCCGCGAACGCGAGGGCGGCGACCGGGGCGCCGACGAGCAGGAACGGCTTGCGCCGCCCCCACCGCCCCCGCCCCCGCAGCCGGTCGGATAGGACACCGACGGTGGGCAGGATGAGCAGGGCCGCCAGGTTGTCCAGCGTCATGATGAAGCCGGTCGCTGTCGTCCCCAGCCCGAAGCCCGGCGTCCCCGCGCCCCGGCCGAAGTCGGGCCGCCCGGACTGCAGGAAAAGCGGCAGGTAGACGTCGTAGAGCTGCCACAGCAGGCTGACCCCGAGCATCCCGAAGCCGAGCGCCCAGACGCCGCCCCAGCGGAACGGTTTTGCTTCCATGGTGCCCCCGGCTCAGTCCAGCCGGAACCAGGCGGCGGCGTTCGGGGCCAGCGACTTCTGGTAGGCGACGTTCGTGGTGCTGCGCGCGCGCCAGGAGTTCGGCCCCCGGAACCACTTGACGTGGCCGTCGCCCAGCAGATAGACGGAGCCTTCGGAGTGCTGGAAGCGGGCGGCGCAGTAGTTGCTCGCGTCGGCGATGGCCGGGTTGGGCGTCACGGGGAAGCCGGTCTCGTTGCCCGTACACCCCGAGTGCCAGTCGTCGCCCGCGATGGCCGGACGGACGCCGCGGCCGTGGGCGGTGAGCACCAGTTCGGCGGGGGCGTTCAGGGCAGCGAGGGACGTGATCCTGCCGGGGAACGTGACGCCGGGGAAGGAGCTGTGCATCATGGGGATGACGTTGCCGTTGACGACGTAGCTCATGGCCGGGTCGAGCTGCGCGGCCGGGAAGGCCGTCGGGTCCGGGTCGCCGGGCTGTTTGGGGGCGCGGACGTTGGCCGCGAAGCCGGGGCACCGGTAGAAGGCGACATCGCGGCGCCCGACCGGCCCGGTCACCGGGCTCATCACGCCCGCCGCCCCGGATCTGACGTACGGCTCGACCAGGTCGTACCACATGACGAGCGGCTGCCCGGCCGGGTTGTAGGCGGCCCAGGGCAGCGTCTCGTCGTAGTCCTGGGCGTACATCAGCATCGCCAGCCCGACCTGTTTCAGGTTGCTGGTGCAGCTCGCCTGGCGCGCCTTCTCGCGGGCCTGGGCGAAGACGGGGAAGAGGATGGCGGCGAGAATAGCGATGATTGCGATGACCACGAGCAGCTCGATCAGGGTAAACGCAGAGCGTTTACCCGGGGTGAAAGCGCGGCGCCGGTTCGGAGCCTTGTGCATGGGGAACCTCCCTGGATGATGCGGGGCGACTTCGCCCGCCTGGTTGCGATTATACAGTACGCACGCCTGCCGAACCGGCTTGCTCCGGCCGCTGGATGGGTGAGCGCAGGGTTTCCGACACGAGAAGGCGGGGTTGCCGCCGCGCGAGGCAGGCGGCCGGGGTGGTGCACGCGGGGGACGACCACAGCGGATTTTCACGCTTCGGTTAGCGCCCGCGCCTGGAGGGAAAAACTGGGGCGGAGGGAAACGGATGAACACGAAACGTAGTGGGCTCGCGGCTATCGGGCTCGTCGGGCTCGTCCTTTGCGGCGGCTGCTCCCGGCAGACCCTGGAGAGCGCGCAGGAGGACACGGAGCGCAACGTCGAGGCGGTGCAGCGCGAGGCCAAGCGGGCCGAGCGGAAGGCGCGCCCCCAGCTCCGAAAGCTCGACCTGGGCGTCCGTGTGACGGCGGCATTGCGGGCCAACCAGAAGCTGCCCCGGACCATCCGGGTGGATGCCGACGAGAGCGGGGTGTACCTGCGCGGCAAGGTCCAGACGCAGGCGCAGAAGGAGCTGGCCGGGCGCATCGCCCGGGACACCCTGGCCGAAGATAAGACGGTCACGAACGACCTCAAGGTCGAGGAAGACGGGGAGGCGTAGCGCACGCCTCCCCCGGGGTACGTCAGACCGGGCGCGCCTTTGTGGCACGCGCCGACCGGACGCGGCGCACGAGCAGGCGGACCGGGAACGCGACCAGGGCCGCCACGACCAGCCACGGCAGCAGGGCGATGGCGATCAGCACGAGCGCCTTGCCGAAGTCGCGCAGTTGGCCGAGCGATTCGGCGAGCGTCCGCCCGATCTGCGTGGCGAAGGTCGGCGGCTTGGGCGCGACGTAGTCCTTGATCTCCTGGATCGTGATCGTCACGGTCGTCAGGTCCGACAGGTTCGCCAGCACGCGCAGGCGTCCCTCCATCCGCTCGATCTCGCCGCGCACCCGGCTCAGCTCCCGCTCCACGGCGAGGATGTCCTGGAGCTTGGCTGTGGTGCGCTGCAGGTGCTCCAGGAGCCGCGCCTCCTCGATCTTCTTGTTCTTGATGCGCGCGTCGAGGTCGTAGAACTCCTCGCTCACGTCCTGCGAGTCCGTGCGCGTCGTCCGCACCTCACCGAGCCGCGTCACGCCGGCCATAAACGCTTCAAACTGCTCGACGGGCACGCGGACCTTCCAACGGCCCTGCCGCGGCGACTCGGTCTCCCCGCCGATGTCGGTCTCGGCCACGTACCCGCCGCGCGCCTTGACCAGCTCCGCCAGGTCCCGCGCGACGACGCTCAAGCTCTCCGCGACCAATTCGACCTCGGCCGTGTAGATGATCTTGCGCGGCAGCAGCGCCACGTTTTGAACAGTGGCGGGGCCGGAGTGCGCCCGGCCGGGCGCCGCCGTGGAGGGCCCTCCTGCGGCCTCCTTCCCGGACACTTCCGTTGAGGCCCGGCGCGCCTGGGGCATTGCGCACCCCGCAGCCAGCAGCAATCCGCCGGCGATGAGGGCGAGCAGTCGGGTTCGCGTTCGCCGACCGGCCCCGTTGCCTGTGCTTGACATCGTGAACTCTCCTCTTTGCGCGCCGCCTTCCGTTGCGTTATCTGCCCATCGTCCGCAGGCCCACCATGATGCAGGGGCCCGAATGCACGGTCGCGATGCCGGCCGCCTCGGCGGCGGCGATGGCGGCGGGGGATTCGGCCCCGGGCTGTATCCACAGGTTCTTCACCCCGCGCGCGGCGAGCTGCGGGATCAACTCCTCGGTGAGCTTGGAGGGCACGATGGAGACGACAACGTCCGGCGTCTCCGGCAGGTCGGCGACGCCGGCAAAGCACGGGTCGCCGTCGATGGCCGCGGCGCGCGGGTTCACAGGATAGGCGGTCTTGTGGTGGCTCTTCAGGCTCTTGTAGACCTTGTAGCCGTATTTCTCGGGGTTCGTCGAGGCGCCGACGACGGCGAAGGTCCGGGCGCGGAGCATCGCGTCGATATTTTCGTTCATGGTTGCCATGGGCGGCGGTTCTCCTTGTCGGCAGGTGGTGACAGTATACCTTTTTGCCCGCGACCCGCAGGGAGACCGCCGCCGGTCCGCTTGATGAAGGGATTTTGCGGCCCGGTGTCAGATACGATGAAGGTTACCGGGCAAGGGGCGCAGCCGATGCGCCGCGGTCCACCGCCCCGATCTGCAACGCCTGCTTCTCACACCCTGAAAAGGAAACCATGATGCGCCTCAAAGCCTTTCTGTTGCTGCTGCCGGGGTCCCTGCTGTCCGCTCCGTCATTCGGTCAAACGCCGCGCGCCGAGACGCCCTCGCCGATCCCGGTGCGTTCGGTGACGCTGTTCACCAGCGGCGTTTCGTACATCGAACGCGAGGGCGAGGTGAACGGCGACGCCCTGGTGCCGCTCTCGTTCCGCACCGCCCAGATCAACGACATCCTCAAATCGCTGGTGCTGCTGGACGAGAAGGGGGCGGTGCAGCCCGCGACCTACGCCGCCCGCGACCCCATCGGGCGCACGCTCCGAACGTTCGCCATCGACGTGACCCAGCCGATGAGCCGGGCGGAGATATTGAACCGTCTGCGGGGCGCCCGTGTGACCGTAGAGACGACCACCGGTCGTGGATCCGTGACCGGCCAGATCGTCGGGGTGGAGACGCGGACGGAGAAGGTCAAGGAGGAGGCCGAGGCGGTGACGGTCGAAATCCTGACCGTGCTGAGCGACTCGGGCCTCCAGTCCGTGAAGCTGAGCGACGTCACGGCCGTCCGCCTGCTGGACGCGCGCCTGGACCGCGAGTTCCGCGAGGCGCTCACCCTGCTGGCCGCCGGGGCGGACGACCAGCGGCGGCAGGTGACGCTGCGCTTCGACGGCGACGGCCGGCGGCGCGTGCGCGTCGGCTACGTGACCGAGGCGCCGTTATGGAAGATGAGCTACCGGCTCGTGGTGGGAGGGACGAGGGATGAGGCACGAGGGACGAGTGGGGCAGAGGGAAAGGCAGCGCCCCCTTCTTCCTCATCCCTCGTCCCTGGCACCTCATCCCTCTACCTCCAGGGCTGGGCGCTCGTGGAGAACACCACGGACGAAGACTGGCAGAACGTGCGGCTGTCGCTGGTCTCGGGGCGGCCGGTCTCGTTCATCCAGGACCTGTACCAGCCCCTCTACCTGCCGCGCCCGGTCGTCGCGCCCGACATCGTGGCCTCGCCCTACCCGCAGACGCACGGCGGCAGCCTGGCCGACGCCGACACCCCGAGTGATGCTCCGACCGTCGCGGAAACCGAAGCCAGGGACGGGTCCGAGGTCGCCCGGCGCGCCCGGGCCGCCCGCCCCGCGCCCGCGGCCCCACCGCCGGCAGCGGCGCCTGGAGGCGGCGGCCAAGGAGGGTTCGCGGGCGGCGAGGGAAAATTGGGCGCCGAGAGCCTGCGAGGCTCCGTGGCCGCGCAGGCGCAGGGGCGGAGCGCGGGCGAGCTGTTCCAGTACAATATCACCACCCCGGTCTCGCTGCCGCGCCAGCAGGCGGCGATGATCCCCGTGGTGGCGCGCGACGTCGAGGGCGAGAAGGTGTCGCTCTACAACGCCGACGCGGACGCGCGCTTCCCGCTGAACGCGGTGCGCGTGGTCAACAACACCGCCCTGCACCTGAAGGGCGGGCCGCTGACGGTGTTCGACGACGGCACCTACGCCGGCGACGCGCGTATGGAGGACGTGCCGCCGGGGGATTCGCGGCTGGTCACCTACGCCGTGGACCTCTCGGTCGAGGGCGAGCGCCAGGGGGCGGGCACGACGGCCACGCAGACGTCGCTGGCCCTGCGGCGCGGGGTGCTGACAATCACGCGGCGCGAGCGGCAGACCACGAAGTACACGCTGAAGTCGAAGGTGGACAAGCCGCGCACCGTCCTCGTCGAGCACCCGTTCAACAGCGAGTTCAAACTGATCGCGCCGGAAAAGGCGGCCGAGCGGACGGCGGACCGGTACCGGTTCTCCGTGCCCGTTCCGCCGCGCAAATCCACGGCCCTGGAGGTCGTCGTCGAGCGGCCGGTCTACTCGTCGGTCACGCTCCTCAACGACGACCTGAACGCGCTGGGCGTCTACGCCACGCGCCAGGACGTGCCGGCTGCCATCCGCACGGCGCTTCAGCAGGTCATCCAGCGCCGCCGCCGCGTGCAGGAACTCCAGGCCCAGGCCGAAGCCCGCGAGCGCGAGATCGTCGCCATCGGGCAGGACCAGGACCGCATCCGGCGCAACATGGCCGCCCTGGACAAAGCCTCCGCGCTTTACAAGCGCTACGTGAGCGAGCTGGACCGCCAGGAGACCCGCATCCAGGGCCTGCGCGCCGAGGCCCAGCGGCTGCGGAACGCCGGGGCCGAGGCCGACCGCGACCTGCGCGCCTTCATCGACAAGCTGGACATCTCGGGGTAAAAGGAAGGCATGACCCCGGACGAAACCGACGACCACGGCCCATTACGGGCCTCGCTCGCCGAGGCCGCGCGCGTGCCGGCGATGGTCGAGGCGCACCTGCCCGTCATCGCCCGCGTCTCGGCCCTGCTCGCCGAGACGCTGCGGCGGGGCGACAAGCTGCTCGCCTGCGGCAACGGCGGCTCGGCCGCGGACGCCCAGCACCTGACGGGGGAGTGGGTGGGCCGCTTCGTCCGGGACCGGCGTTCCTATCCGGCCGTCGCCCTGAGCGCCGACGGCCCGCTGCTGACCGCCATCGCCAACGACTACGGCTACGACGAGGCGTTCGCCCGGCAGGTGCGCGGGCTGGGCGCGCCCGGCGACCTGCTCGTCGCGCTGTCGAGTTCCGGCAACTCGGGGAGCATCGTGTGCGCGCTGGCGGCGGCCAGAGAAGTGGGGCTGG
>CADCTO010000281.1 GCA_902805585.1 uncultured Armatimonadota bacterium
CTGCCCCGCCAGCGGAACCGTTGCCATCTGACTCGACCTGCGACACGGTCAGCAGGCGCAAACAAGGTACGAGAGCTTTCACCGATACCGGCCCGATTCCTGCCGGCTTTTGAACTGCACCCTGCATGCGCGTTGTACGCCCACCGGCCCCGGGGCGGGCTGAACTCTCGGGCGCCGGGCAGAACGCGGCGCGCCCTTTTTCTTGGAACCGCCCCCACCTCGGACCCGGTCCGAGGCCCCCCGCCCGGCCGCTACCGGGGCCCGGCGCTAAACCCGGGTCCCCCGTAGCCAGCAGCCCCGGGGTCACGCGAGTACGATGGTGTAGTGGGTGACCGCCTCACGTCGGACCTTGGTGAACGTCGGGAACGGCACGCCGGGGTTGGCCATGAACTCGAAGGTCTCGTCGCGCCGGTCGTACACAAGATTGCCGTCGGCGTGTTCGGCCGCCCCGGCCAGATCAACGGCCTCGAAGGTTTCCGTTACGCTCGCGCCGCCGATGATGTGGTACGTGATCAGAAACGACTGCATGACTGCTCCTGTGGTTCCGGGATGTCCCAAGGCGTGAGGCGCCTCTCGCCCGGCAAGTTCTCCCTCCCGCCCCCGCTGTCCTGCCTGCCTCGCCCGGCGGCGGGTATTCCGCAACGAACACTCCCGGCGGCCCCTATGGCGCCGTGGTCCAGGTCGAGGCGCCCGTTCGAGAGCGTGCCCCGCTGGCACAGCGTGTCCCCCTTCACCTCGCAGGTGAAGGCCTGGTCCTTGCCGCGCACGACCTTGTAGTCGGCGCCGATCCCGTGCTGGACGGCCTCCCGGTACGCGCTCCCGTACAAAGAGTACGTCCCGCCCCCCGCCGCCGTGATGTCCCCATGTCCCCGGTCTCGGGGTCGCGGCTCATCCACAGGAAGCGGGTCGGCGTGAAGTGCTTGAGCTTGGCGCGCTCTCTGGGGACGCGGGTGGGCCAACCCGGACTGAGACCAGCGAGCGCAGGGATGGGACCGTTCAACTACAGGCTTACGCCTCCCCCACCCGCTGCCACGCTCGCGGCACCTTCCGCCGGCTCCTGCCCCCACCGCACACGCGCACCGGCACGCCCGCTCGCTCGCTCGCGGGACGTTTCCCGCAGGGTTTGCCGGACGCGCCGTTGAACAGCACCAGTGCCGGGAGGGACAAGACCATTGTGACGGATTCCGGAGATCATGACCCCCGCGCCGGCGCCGGCGCGGCGGCGGACGTGCTGCGGGCGCGGTACGACACGGACGGGTACGTGATCTTCCGCGGGCTGCTGACCGAGCGTGAGATCGACGACCTGCGCGCCGCCGCAGACCGCGCCGTCGCCGAGCGGGCGGGGCCGATCCTTTTCGAGCCGGAGGCAGACGCGGCCGGCGCGGCCGCCGCCGCCGTGCCCCCGCCCTACAGGGACGAGCAGGGGCGCGTGTTCCGCCGCCTCGACCGCGTCATCGACCGGGGCGGCCCCTTCGCGGCGGCGGTGCGGGGGCCGCTGCTCGGCGCCGCGCGCGCGCTGCTCTGGCCGGCATCGGTCTGGGTCTGCCTGAACCGACACAACATGCTCATGCTCAAGGCGCCGCGCAATCCCGCCCCGGTCCTCTGGCACCAGGACGCCCCGGTCTGGGACGAAGGCACGTTCGACCACCTGTCGGCCATCGTCGCCCTCGACGACTTCCGGCCCGACAACGGCTGCCTGGAAGTGCTGCGCGGCTCGCACCGCCGGGGCCCTTTCGGCCTGGGCTGGAGCGAGAACGCCGCCCGGATCGCCGCCGAATGCCGCGAGGAGATAGAACACCGGGCGGTCAAGGTGGATCTGAAGGCGGGTGACACGGTATTCCTGCACGGCCTGCTGCTGCACGGCTCCGGGGGCAACCGCTCCGACGCCAGCCGCCGCAGCCTGACGG
>CADCTO010000282.1 GCA_902805585.1 uncultured Armatimonadota bacterium
CCCCTCCTCCCCATTGACAGCCCGGGTGTCCGACGGGGCCTATGAGATCGAACGAAACGAGGAGGACGCTCCGGAGATCGAGGCCGTCGCGTTCGAGTTCCCCGTTGAAGGCGGGTCCGCGGTCCATGTCCGGGACCGGAACGGAGAGCACCGGATCGTCTGTGGCAGCGGCGGCGAATGGGTCCGGGGCACGACGCGGTGGGCCGCCGGAGCCCGCAGGCTCGGGAGGCCCGCCGATCCCGAACCGCACGCCGTTGCCGCCACCGGCGCCTGGGCAGCGGAGGACACTTACATCGTCAAGCTCTGCTTCTACGAAACCCCCTTCTGCACCACCCTGACCTGCCGGTTTGTCGGCGTCGCCGACACGCGGGCGGACCAGGAGCGGGAGAACACAGCGGATCGGCTCCTGCTGGATGCGCGCGTCAACGTCGCGTTCGGACCCGTGGAGCGCCCCCGGCGGGTGGGGCGGAGGACCGCCGGCCATTGACCGGGCGGGGAAGCGGGCAATTCGGCAACTCCGCATGATGACCGGTCGGAAATGGCTCACTGCTTGAAGATCGACCCGTGGGCGAGGTCGTGCCAGCGGGAGCGGTCGGAGTGCCCGAGCACGATCTGGGTGATGCCGTTCTCCCGCGCGTACCGGACCAGCTCGCCCGCGATGTCGCGCCCCCACCTAGGGCGTGTTTGACGGTTCGCGCTGGAAATCCGTACTTCTGTTGCGGAGGTGTGGACAGCAGCCCCATCAAGGCGCACCCGCACGCGGCGGGTGCGCCCGGAAAGGGGGAACCGCCCAAGCCTCGCAGGCTGCCCAGAAGATGGGACGGAGCCGGGGCGGTCTGACGAGCAAACTGCACCTCTTGTGGGAGGGGCGCTGCCGGACGCTGGCGACGGCGCTTTCGGTCGGCCCGATGCGCGACAGCGACCCGGCCACGATCGGTGCCGTTGGGGGTGCGGGTGCCGCGGCCCGGCGGCGAGGGCCGGCCTCGGAAACGTCCCGCCCGCGTGCTGGGGAACGAGGGCTACCGTTACGGCAAGTGCCGCCGCCGCCTGTTGCGCCGACGCGGGATCGCTTGCCTGATCCCGGAGCGCAAGGAGCGGAAGGCGATGACGCTTGCCGCGCGGCACTAAAGCACGTTGCCGAGCACCTGCTTGGTGGGGCCGCCTTCGTCACGCAGGTGCGGCCCGGGGCCGGCGAAGACGTTGCCCATCAGGACGTAGCGGTCGCCGTGCAGAACGGCGCCGGCGGTCCCGTTGTCGTGGATACGGCAGCCCGTGATGGCGTAGTCGCGGACGCCCTCGCCGTCGATCAGGATGCCGACGCCTTTGTTGTGGCGGACGTGGACGCCGGTCAGCGTGAAGCGCCCCGCGCGGATGACGATGCCGTGGTGCGCGCCGGGACGGTCGTACGCGCCGCCGTTGAAGATGGTGCCGCCGGAAACCGACAGGATCGCGCCCCCGGCCGTGCGGTCGAGCAGGATCTGCTCCTCGTCGCTCGACGCCGACCAGCAGCCGGCGATGCTGGTGTACGCGTTGTCGACCTGCACCAGACCGTGCACGGAACTGTCGAACGTCGCGTGCGTGAGGAAGATTTCGCGGTTGCTGGTGTTGCCGGGTTCGCCGATCTTCATGGCCGTGTGCAGGCCGATCAGGTCGGTGGTGGCGACGTGGACGCCGCCGTTGTCGCCGGCCAGGTGGATGCCGACATTTTCCGGGCGCAAACTCCCGTCTCCGGTGATCCGCCCGCCGATGACGCGCACCTCGGACCCGCGCGCCACGCGCAGGCCGACCCCGCCGACCCGCCAGAAGACGCAGTTGTCCAGCGTGGTCGTGTCGGCGACCTCCTCGGTGACGATGCCACCGCCCATGCGGACGCGGTGGTCGGCGAAGAAGAGGAGGTGGTCGAAGA
>CADCTO010000283.1 GCA_902805585.1 uncultured Armatimonadota bacterium
ACCCGGTTAAAAATACCGTGACACGAGGAAAGGTGGTAAACGCCGATGGGCCGGTAAGCGACACGCTTGCAGGTAGGTAGGCAGAACAACATCCCAAGCGTGTCACACGTTTCGGTCGGTTTGCAGAATCAGCAGAGTATCGGTAACGCAACATGCCCGTGCGACCCGCACGGCAGCCGCTACACTTCATCGAGATTGCAAGCGGCACGACCAGGAAAGCCCCGGATGGAGACGGCTCCGCCCGGGGCTTTCGCATGTTGTCAGCCCTATCATTCAACGCGAGACGCCCGTGTAGGAGCGCACTAAGTACCCTCCCCGTTCCGTCCTCGCCCCGCTTCCAATCCGGACTTTCACGGTCGCCCGGCAATCGCAGGTTCGTACGAGACTGCACGCGCGATTATAATGCATGGGCTATACAAATCGAGTATTTTTATAGCCTATGATCTATCACTACAGATAAATTGCATAGCCTACGTGTTATAATTGAACGATGCGACCGCAGGCACTGTCACGATCGCTCCGGCGACAACAACTTGACCGCGCGCTCGCCGCTCTCGGTGACGGGCTCCGCCGTCTGTACCAGCCACGCCGTGGCTGGATTCGGGAGACGCGCGAAGCCATCGGCATGAGCGCCGAACAGCTCGCGCGGCGCCTTCGAGTCCGGCAGCCCACCGTCAGCAACATGGAGAAAGCGGAAGCCGCCGGCACCGTCTCGCTGGCGAGCCTGAGGCGCACCGCGGACGCCATGGGATGTACGCTCGTCTACGCGTTCGTTCCCAAAGAAGGCTCCCTGGAGACGCTCGTGCGTGCCCAGGCGGAGCGGGTCGCGACGCGCGTGGTGGAGCGGGTCGAACACACTATGGCGCTCGAAGCGCAGGCACCGGGCGACACTCAAAAACAGCAGCAGATCGCCGAGATCGCCGACGACCTTTTCCGCACCCTGAGCCGTGACCTGTGGGACGACAGTGAGGGCGACGGCTTCGGCACGCCGCGGGGTTGATCGGTTGGAACTGCTCTACCCCGAAGGGGCCACACCGCTCGATCCGGACGCGAAAGCCGGGCTGATCCCCGACCTGTCCACCCAGGCGGAACTGAACGAATGGGAAGCGGCCAACATCGCCGCGGCCCTCCGCTGGGCGCTGCGCAGTCGCACCCTCCGGCGTGACCTGCTCAGCGTCTCCGGCCTTCTGCTGCTGCACAGGCGTATGTTCGACGCGACGTGGAGTTGGGCGGGCCAGTTCCGCAGGATCGACACCAACCTCGGCGTCGCTTCCCATCAGGTCCCGTCCGCCGTCGCTTCACTGTGCGCCGACACACGCTACCAGATCGAGCAGAGCGTCTACCCGTGGGACGAACTGGCCGCACGGTTCCACCACCGCCTGGTGCTCATCCACCCTTTCGCGAACGGCAACGGCAGACACGCCCGCCTGGCGACCGACTTGCTGCTGTCGCAAAACGGGCAGCCCGTGTTCACCTGGGGCTTCGCGACCCTGACCGCCCGGGTCCCCTCCCCGCCCCCCGACACGCTCGTCGCCGACAGCCCCGTGCGCCGTGAATACCTCGCTGCCCTACGCGAAGCGGACCAGGGCACCTTCGACCGCCTGCTGCGCTTCGCCCGCTCCTGAGTCGCCCTCAACATACGGGCAACGACCGCTCCAGCCGGTCAGCACGTTCAGGGTCGTCGGCCAAAAGCCCGCGCCCTTCCGAATGCTTGCTTGCTAATTTTCCCGGTGCAGCAGGAGACTCGCGGTCGGCGGCGAACCTATGTGAGGTACCACCGCCCGGCCGACGAGGTTCCACGTGCCAGAGAACAGGCGGCAAAGCCTTCCCCCGATCCACGGACGGCGCCTTCGGCTCCAGGCTTTGTGCCCCTCTGCCGGGGCGTTCGCCTTGCTTGCGGCCTCGCCCCTCTGCGGTGCGAGGCCGGTTAACGGTGCCGGGATCGCCCCGGTCGCGCCCCCGGAAAGGCAACCGGCCGTGAAGCTCCAAATGCCCTGCTCCATCGATGCCGCCTCGGAGATGAGGCTGCGCCAGAACGGCTTCGTCGTTATCGACCGGGTGACGACGCCGACGCTGGAGAACGCTTACCCGCGGCGCGGCGGCGGTGGTGGCAACACCTTCGTAACTACGGACGCCTTTCTCCAGCTCTGGTTCGAGGCGCACAAGCGCGCCCTGACCGCCGCCGAACGGGACGTGTTCCCGCCCCGCCTCCTGAAACTCCTCCCCGCCCTGACGGCCGCTGCCGCGAAGCTCCGCGAGGGCGCCGCACGCACGGGGCGGGGCGACGCCGAAGCAGTCGTCGCTCTGCGCGAGGCCGAGATCACCTGTGCCGTCGCGTCACGCCTGCTCGCCGAGGGGAAGAGGGCCGGGCCGCCGCCCGCCACAGACGTGCAGGCGCAGGTGGAAGTGCTTATGGGGAAGGTGATGGCGCACAACGAGGCCGCGCTGTACCCCGGCGAGGACTACACGCACTACACGGTGCGCGGCCACTACGCCGAAGACCCCGCCTTGGCGCGCTACTTCCGGGCGTCGCTGTGGCTCAGCCGACGGTTCTTACCCGTCAACGCCGATACGCTCCGGCCGGACCCCGACGCGCCGCTGCGGACGGCCATCGCGCTCGCCGCCGTGGTGCGCGCCGCAGCCCCCGGAGTGGGTCAGGAGCTTGAGGCGCTGAACGCACTGCGCGCGTCCCTCGCCGGCCCGCCCAATGCGCTTTCCGTGACGGAGTTGACAGCGGTCCTGGACAAGACCCTGGGGCCGGCTTGGACGCTCGCCGCGGCGCTCCGGCCCGGCGCGCTGGCCGCCGTCCGCACGGAACTCACGCGCCCGGAATATGCCGCCGTCGCCGCCATAGCCTCGCAGCAGATGCCCCCCGGCGCACCCTTCCCCGAGCGGGTCGTCGCCCTGCTCCCCGGCATCGCCGTTCCCGACAGTGTCCTGTTCCAGAACACCATCCATCCCCGGATCGCGGAGCGCAGCCTGCCGACCGGCCTGGAGGTCGCCGCCGCGCTCGGCTCCGACATCGCCCGGCAGGAGGTCCAGGCGGGACAGAACGGCACCGCCGTGCTCGCCGCCATCGACCGCCTGGGCCCGGCCCTTGTAGCCGATAGTGGCACGGTGTATAACGGCTGGCTCCGCGTCCTGTCCACCCTGAACGCGCTGCCGGAAAACGCGCCCGCGTACATGCGAAGCGACGCCTGGCGCCACGCCAAACTGAACACGATGCTGGGCGGCTGGGCGCACCTGCGGCACGGCTACCGGCTCTACGCCGAGCAGGCCCACGCCGAGTATCTGGGCCTCGACGAGGCGGCGCCCGCCCTGGTCGAGCCGAACCCCGCCTTCTTCGCCGCGATGGCGCTTCTGGCCGACCGGACACGGGCGCTCTTCGATGAGGCCGGCGCCCCGGCGGGCAGACAGCTCGCCGCGTTCGCGCAGAAGTGCCGGGAGTTCGGCGCCTACGCGCAGGCGGAACTGGACGGCAAGCTGACGCGGGAACAGGCCGAGGAGATCGACGGCTTCGGCGACTGGGTAGACGGGCTGGGAATCTCCTCACCCGCGGCTCTCGTCGCCGACGTGGCGACCGGCATGACGGGCGAGGTGCTGCACGCCGCGACCGGCGACCTGAACCTGCTGCTTGTGCTGCCCGACCCCGCGAACGGGATCGTCTACTCGGGCTGGGTGCTCAGCTACTACGAGTTCGTGCGCCCGGCCCGCCAGCGCCTGACCGATGCAGCCTGGCAGGCCGAGAACCAGGGCACGTACCGCCGCCCGGACCGGCCGTCGTGGGCGTCCGCGTTCCTCGCGTCGGAAGCCGGGCCGGTCTGGGAAGCGCGGGCGCCGCTCCGCGAGGCAGAACGCCTCCTGTACGCCGGGAAAGCCGACGAGGGGCTGGCCCTGTTGCGGAAACTGGTCGCGGAAAACCCGGACGCCGAACTCGCCACCGAGGCCCAGTACCGTGTCGGAAAGCACTACTTCGACCGGAAGGAGTGGGACCGGGCCAAGGCCGAACTGCGCCGGTGCGAGAAACTGCCGGGAGGCGACGCCTTCGACGCCGCGCGGCGCTTGGCGAACCGGGTGGAGCAGGAACGATACACCGCCGCGCACCCGGAACCCGTTGCGCGGGCGGCGTACCTCCCGGAGCCCGCGCTGCCGGTCCGCGCCCCGGCCGGGCGCAAAAAGGCCCGCTTCGCCGCCTTGCGCACCAACATCGGGACGCTCCGGCGCGACCAAACGCCGGCGACCACGAAGGCCCGGGACGAGCGGGAACGCGCATTGGCCGCACGGCTCCTGCGCGAGCTGCCCTGGGACGACGTGGGCGGGCATGACGCGCCCGCGGAAATGCCCGCGCTCCTCCGCGAGGCGGCCGACGCCTGCCGGACCCTGCTCGCCCGTGCTGCGCTCGGCTACGCCGCGCTCGTCGCCCGCCAGCACGACAGCGACGGCGAAGAACGGGCGAAGCAGGCGCTGCGGGTACAGGCGCTCGCGTACGCCGCCGAGCCGTCCTTCCCCGCCCCGCTGCGCGCGGCGGCCCTCGGCATGGCGCTGCGCGCCGGCCACCTGAGGGATCAGCCGCAGCAGGCCCTCGCGCTGCTGCGGCCGTTCCTGAAGCCCGACCCGTTCACGGCCAAGCCCGACCCCGTCATCGCCTTCATGTCCACCACGCTGGGGCGGAACCGCCCCCCGATCCTGTCGGAGGCCCGGGACCTGTTCCAGGAAGGCTTCAAGCCCGTCCGCAATCGCCTCGTCCTGGAACGGTACCACGCGGGCCGCTCGGAGGCGGCCGCGGAAGTGGCGTTCCTGTTCCCGGTCGACGCGACCCACACGACGCAGGGGGAGGACTTCGGTTTCCTTTCGTTCGCGGAACTCTGGAACGACCTGGACGACACGGACGTGCCGGCGCTCGACCATTTCGGGCTGGCCGAAGGTCTCGCCGGGGCGGGCAAGCCGCGCGAGGCCGCCGCCGCGTTGACGGCGCTGGCCGAACGGTTCCCGTGCTCCCTGCTGGCGCCGATCGCGCTCGACAACGCTGCCCACCTGTCGCGCGAAGCCGGCGATGCCGCCGGGGCGGCGCGGGCCGAGGCGGTTCTCGCGGCGGCGCACCCCGACAGCTATCCGGCGCTCGTCCGGCGCGTCCAAACCGCCTACGAATCCGGCAGCCTCGCCGAGACGCGCCGGCTCCGGGCGGCCTGCGAGACGGCGAAAAAGCGTCTCCCGGAAGCGCTCACCCATCACGTGCTCGCGGACGCCGCTCTGGACCACATCGGCTACGAACTGAAGCAAAGCGAACAGCGGCTCCAAACGCTGAAACCGCTGCTGGACGCCGCGGCCGCGGCGGGGAAACCCGTCCCCCTGACCTTCCCCGTCCTCGCCTCCGACGGCGCCGCATTGGCCGACGCGCTCACGGCCGCCCTGCCCGCGGACCGGCGCGCCGAGATCTACCAGACCGTGGCCAAAACCTATGCCAATCCGCACCTGGCGCTGCGCGTCCTGGAGCGCGACCCGGACGACGACGCCGCGGGCGACCTGTGGAAGATGCTGGTCGGGCCACACGGCAACCGTGGGTACGGAAGCGACGGCGCCTTGATGCCGCACTTCCCCGACACGCTCCGCTTCCTAGTGCCCATCGTCAACCGCGGCCCGGCGTACGCCCACGCGCAGGACGCGCTGACCCTGCTGGAACGCTGCATCACGTGGAGCCCGCAGGACGGCGGCGGCCGCAACGACGTGCTCGACTTCGTCCGGGAACACGCCCCGGGGACCCGGGCCCAGTACGCGCTCTTCGTGGTCGAGGCGCGCCGCCTGGTCACGGCCGACCGGCCCGAACGGGCGCGGCCGATCGCCGCCGACGCGCTCGCCCACCTCCCCTCCGGCGACCCACTGCACGACGAGGCTGCCACCCTGAAGCGGCGCGCCGAGATCGCGATCCGTGCCAAGCGCCAGCCCGACTGGAACCCGCTGTGGAGCGCCACCTACCGCCTGCCAGACAAAGACGCCCTCATTGACCTCCGCCCGCCCGCGCTCGCCGCGCAGGGCCTTCTGCTCATGGCCGAGGCGGACGACTCCGGGGCCAAAGGCCGAAACGTGGTCGTGGCGTTCGACGGCACGACCGGCGCCCGGCGCTGGGCGACCGCCCTGGCCGGCGATGTCCGCGACCTCGTCGCCACGCCGGACCGGGTCTTCTGCATCGTCGGGCCGGGCACGGTCGTTTCCCTGGATCTGGCGACCGGGGCGAAGCGGTGGGAAAGGACGCTCGACCCGCAGACGGAACACGACGTCCGGGCGCTAAAGTACCGCGACTACGACGCCCGCCGCGCCGGGCTTCAGCGGCTCGCCGTCGCGGGCGCCGTGCTCATCGTCTGCGGCGGCACCCCGGGCGTCGGCGGCGTGGGCGCCGCCGACGGCGCCCCGCTCTGGCAGCAGCCCACGTGGCAAATGATGTCCTGGGCCGGCGAGATAAGCCCGCCCGCCGTCTTCGGCGACAGCATCGTGATCGCCCTGGACGCCACCGTGCGCGCCGTTACTGCCGCCACGGGCGTCTCCGTCTGGGAAAAGGAGTACGAGGCGCCGGCGCCTTCGGCCGCCGTCGGCCGCCCCTCCGCCAGCGCGCCCCGTCGCGTGCCGGTCCTGATGGGCCAGCCGGTGGCCCTCGGCCCGGACCGGGTCCTGGTCGCCGCCCGGCAGCGGCCGCAGCGGCGCATGGACGTGCTGGACGTGCGCAGCGGGAATGTCGTCGGTACGGCCCCACCCGACCCGGCGGGCCGGCGCGCCATGAACGTCACCGCCGGCCCGAAGCATCTGCTGGAATGGGGCGGTGACAGCTTGAGCGCCGCCATCGTCCGCCGCCTCCCCGACCTCGCCGCGCTGCCGGTCGCCTCGTTCCTGCGCGGCAGCGAAGGGCTCCCTGCCCTGGCCGGCACGACCGCCTATCTGGCGGGCGGCGAGGGATTGCGGGCCGTAGACCTGGAAACCGGCGCCGAACTCGCCCGCGGGTCCGCCAGCGGCATCGACTCCATGCACGGCGCCGCCCTGACCGGCGACGGAAAAGTCTTCGTCCTCGGCCTGCTCGGCAAAATCACCGCCTACCCCCAGCTCCCCCTGCCCCGCCCCTAGCGCACCGTCCACGCGCTTCCCCCTCTTCCTCCCCCTCTCCCACCGGCGAAGCAGGGATTATTGGGAGAGGGGGCCGGGGGGTGAGGGCTACTCCACCCAAACTTTCCGCTGCCCGCCGCCCAGCATCCGGCGCACCTGCTCCAGCAGCCCGTCATCCGGGTCCACCGTCAGCGGGCACCGGATCTTCTGCGGGCCCAGCGGCGTGTCCACGCGCAGAAAGACCGGCGAGCCTCCCGGCCGCGCCGACAGCGTCTCTTTGACCATCCGCATCAGGTTGCGCGTCGAGCCGTCCAGGTGGATGTGCACCGCCCGCGGGCGCGACTCGGCCGCCATCGCGTCCGGCACGATCTGGTGCACCTTGTCGGCCAGCACCTCGATCTGCGCCGCCCGCTCCTCGCCCTCCTCCACCGCCTTCGCCCCGCCGCCCCCGACCCGTTCCCGGTGCGACGCCTTGCCCTTCACCACGCACACCGCGTTCGGCAGCAGCAGCGACGCGAACTCGCGCGTGGCCTGCGGGAAGCACGTGACCGACACCGAGCCGGTCGTGTCCTCCAGGGTCACGAACAGCATCGGCTCGCCTTTTTTCGTATAATGCGTGCGAACGGCTGTCACCAAGCCACCGACAGTGACATC
>CADCTO010000284.1 GCA_902805585.1 uncultured Armatimonadota bacterium
GGCGGGAGTCCGGCGGTTTATACAATACGTTCCTATTGTGTACAAGCGGCTTCAGGGGCTGTACGGGCAAAAATGGCGGCCGTGTGCGGGGCTTGTGGCGCCCCGCAGCGACATTCCCGGTGGAACCAGCAGCCCGCCGGTCACCCGCGAATCTGGGGCGGAGCGACGTGCCCGCGGAAGGCTCGGTACCTCGCGCCCGGCGAACGTGCCCGTTCATGGCGACACAGGTGCGGTTGCTGCGAGGGCGTCAGACGATGGAAGACATCGGCCAAAGAGCCCGACGTGTGGGCACAACCGGCGACCGCTCCGGCGTGTCGGAGTGCTGGTCGGCGGTCGTGTTATACTTGACCAGCAGCGGTAGAAACGACGGGACGGAGGGGATCATCGCGAAGAGGACGGGACACGGCGGCAGAACGCCGCGGGCGTGGGCGAGTTCCTGATCGGGTTCGCCATCGCCGCGGCCGGGCACCCGGAGCCGCGGCGGTTCTGCGTCAGCCCGTGCCTGGCGTCAGCCTGCGCCTGGCCTCCGCGTGCACCTCGCCTTCGACCTGTTCCCGGGAAGCTGGTGGGGCTTCGCCCTCGTCCACATCCCCGGGCACGGCAGGATGACGCCGCTGCTCTCCCGGGCCCGGATCGCGCTGGGCCGGTCGGTGACCGCCGGAGCCGAGACCGCCGAAAAGGCGAAGGCCACGGAAGCACAGGCTCCGGCCAAGAAGAGCGAGACGACCGTCACCGGCGACGACGCGGACGACTACCTGTGTGTGCTCATGCCCATGCAGGTGATTTAGCGGAAGGAGCGACGGTATGCACGACCCGGTTCGCAGAACGTTTCTTTTCGGCCTGCTCGGCCTGTTCCTGGCCGGCTGCGGCGGCGGCGGCGACGATGACGATGACGGCGACGGCGACGGCGGCGGGAACGATCCTCTGGTGCGCGGGGTGTTTCTGACGGGGCCGGTCGATGCCGACAAGCAACCGCTGCCGGGTCAGGAGCGGCCCGTGGCGGGCGCCACGGTCGTGGTCCACAGCGCCGACCAGTGCGGCGCCGACAGGGGCGCGCAGTGCGGCGGCGTTACCGAGGAGCGGCGGGTCACGACCGGGGCCGACGGCCGCTTCGTGGTCCCCTTCACCGGGCCGGGCACGTTCGTGTTCCGCGCGCTCGTGAGCACGCCGGTGGTCCCCGGGCAGTCCCCCTACCAGGGCGTGCCGCCGCCGGGAGTCCCGCCCGCGAGCGGCGCCCTGTACGTCGCCGTGATCCAGACGGTCACGCTCCAGCAAAACCAGGGCGTGGATCTGACGCTGTATTTCATCGAGTAGGCAGCGGGCCGTGGGTCACGGATGCCCGCCGTCCCTGCTGCGGTACGGCGGGCAGGCGAGGCGGGTACAACCTGCACGGGACGCAACCAGGAGACGCCTCGATGAGCACCAGCGAAAAGAAGCGGGACGACGCCATTCCGCCGGAGACGGTGGCAACCGAAACCACGACCGCCGCAAAGGCGAAAGCCACAGAAGAACCGGGCCCGGACAAGGAGCGCGGAACGACGGTCACTTCGGTCCGCAGCGGGGGCTCCGGCGAGAACAAGGAGCGCGCCGGTCGCGAGTGACGGGACCTGCCGTCCTCGCGGTCGGGAACTCCGGACGCCCCGATCAGCGTGTACCAGGGGGGCGCATAAAAATGCGCCAGGAGAAAGAACCATGAAAAACGCAACGCGGTGGGCCGGCCTCGCGGCCGTCGCGGCCATCACCACGTGGGCGGCCACGGGCTGCGCACAGAAGGCCACCGAGACGCCGACGAAACCCGTCTCAACGGCGGCAACGGGCGGCAAGACGGCGGTGCTCGCCGTCAGCGGAATGACCTGAGGGGGCTGCGCCGCCTCCGTGAAAGAGGCGCTCAACAAGGTCGACGGGGTGCTCCAGGTGGAGACCTCCATCGACACGGGCGAAGCGACGGTCTCCTACGACCCCGGCAAGACCACGCCCGAAGCCATGGCCAAGATCCTGACGGATTTCCAGGGCCCCCATGACTTCACGGCCTCCGTGAAAAAGGTCTGATCACCCGCCCCGCTCAAGGGACGCTTCCGGCTCGCGCGCTCCGGCCACCCCGCCGGGCCCCTGCCGATCCGCCGGAAGCGTCCCTTGCGTTCCCCGGCCCGACCGGCCGCGTTCGCATCCGAAACCCGCATGGATGCGGATGAGGAATCCGGAAAAGACTCCTGTCCGCCGCCGTTCCGGCCTTTCGCCGGCACGCTTGTTGCGTTGAAGATCATCCGGACATCATCGACTCCTGGTTCTACGGATTCCAGGGCGACGCAAGAAGGTGGCGGGGAGAATCATCGGTCATGTACGAGTTCGACATCGAGTATGTACTCACGAGCGGGCAGGTGATGCACGGCGCCGATCCGATCAAGGCGGCTAGCCTCGAGGAGGCCACCGAGATCGTGGGGCGCTTGTGCGACCCGCACGAGGGCAAGGGCTACATAGCCCTCCCGCGGCGGGGGCGGCGCAAGGCCGACGCCGTCGTGATCGTGCCGAAGAGTAGTCTGCTTTACTGCCGCGTGGCCACGGCCTATGAAGTCGAAGAGGACCGGCTCGCCGGTGCGGCCATCGGAACTTCCAAAGCAGGTGGGGGGCGCCGCGCGGCTGAGGCCATCACAGCGGGGGAGCGCGGCGCGCGGATCGACTGACCGCTACGGTTGCCTCCGGGAACGGCTCCCTTCGCGCGCTTTCCGGGTCCAGTGGGCGCGGATGCGGCGAACGGGGGCATCGACCCTTTCGTCGCGGGTGCGCGCGATGGCTTCCATGAGCCGGCGCCCCGAGGCGTCCAGCGTTTCGCGGTCGGCGCGCCCCTTCGGGAACGTGAACGCCGCTCCGAACGTGACCGTCACACGGCCCCGGTGGAGCCTGCCGCGATCGTCCAGCATCCGGTCCGTGCCTTCCACGAACACGGGCACCACAGGGCAGCCGGTCTTCAGGGCGAACAGCGCCGCGCCCGGCTCCGCTTCCCCGAGCTGCCCGTTCTTCTGCCGCCCGCCTTCCGGGAAGATGCAGACCACGCGGCCTTCCTCCAGCATCGCGAGCACCGTCTTGAAGGCGGACCGGTCGGGCTCGCCGCGCCGCACCGGGAACGCGTCCACGCCGCGCAGCAGGTAGCCGAGCCCCTTGACGCGGAAAAGCTCGTGCTTGGCCATGAAGACCACGCGCCGCGGGGACGCGTCCCCGATGGCCGGAGGGTCCAGGTAGGAGGTATGGTTTGCGACCAGGAGGACCGGGCCGGTCTCCGGGACGTTCTCCTCCCCCTTCACGTACAGGCCGCCCAGCGCGTCGAACAGGAGGAGGGTGGCCCCTTCCAGAAGCCAGTAGGTGTCGGGCGTGCGACGGACCGGCTTCTCCGCGTTCCTGCCGGCCGGGGGAGGCGCCGGGCCGGCCGCGGGCTCCGCGGCCGGCCCGCTCATCCGCCGCGCCGTCGCCGGTCGATGATCTCGAGCACTTCCTCGACCACCTCGTCGGGCGCGAGGCCGTCGGACTCGATCAGCAGGGCGTCCCGGGCGGGCAAAAGCGGTGAAACAGGGCGCGTCGTGTCGCGCTCGTCGCGCTCGTCCTGGTCGCGGCGCACCTCTTCCAGGGTGGCCTGGTTACCCCGGGCCACGATGTCCTTGTGGCGGCGCTTGGCCCGCTCCTGGGGCGAGGCGGTCAGGAACACCTTGACCTCCGCGTTCGGGAAGACGACGGTCCCGATGTCGCGCCCCTCCATCACGACGCCGCCCTGGACCCCGAGCGCCTGCTGCTGCGCGACGAGCGCCGAGCGGACCCCGGGGATCGCCGAAACGGAGGACGAGAGGGCGGTCACTTCCGGGGTGCGGATCGCCTCGGTCACGTCCTCGGCGTCCAGGAACACCCGCTGCTCCCCGGTTCCAACGGTTTCCGCCATCTGGAAGTGGATGCGCGCCGCCCGCGCGAGCGCCGAGATGGCGTCGGGCTCGGAAACCGGGACGCCTGTGCGGAGGGCTTTCAGGGCGACCGCGCGGTACATGGCGCCGGAGTCGATATAGAGGTACCCGAGCCGCCGCGCCAGCAGGCGCGCGACCGTGCTCTTCCCCGCCCCCGCCGGCCCGTCGATGGCGATCGTCCACGGTTTCAACATGCTGGCAGCCCTCCCTCCCTGGTATACCCGAAACGCAGTGGGCGGCGCTCGCCCGCCGTTTATTCGCCTGCCTTCGCCGCATTTCCTCCGACCAGATCGCGCAGGCGCGCGAAGTAATCGGGGAAGGTCTTGGCGACGCAGCCCGGATCGGCGATGACGACGCCGGGCGCGCGCAGTCCGACGAGCGCGAAAGCCATCGCCATGCGGTGGTCGTCGTAGGTCTGAACGGTGGCCGGGCGGAGGCGTGGCGCGGGGTAGATGGTCATGCCGTCCGGGCGCTCTTCCACGCGCACGCCCAGCCGCCCCAGTTCCGCGGCGACCGCGTGGAGGCGGTCGGTCTCCTTGTGCCGGATGTGGGCGACGTTCTCGATCACGGTCGGGCTGTCGGCGAACGGGGCGACGGCGGCCAGCGTCATCACGGTATCCGAGATGGCGTTCATGTCCCAGGTCCCGCCGTGCAGGCCGCCACCGGCCGCTACCTCGATGAAGTCCTCCCCGCGCGTGACCCGGCAGCCCATCGCCTCCAGCACGTCGGCGAAGGCGGCGTCCCCCTGCAGCGCGTTCCTTCCGATCCCCGGCACCCGCACGCGCCCGCCGGTGATGGCGGCGGCGGCCCAGAAGTAGGTGGCCGCCGAGGCATCGGGCTCGACCTGGTAGCGGGCCGCCGGGGCGTAGCGCTGGCGGCCCGGCACGGTGTAGTCACGCCCCGCGCCCCGCTCCTCGATCGCGGCGCCGAAGTGGCGCATCATCGCGGTCGTTATGGTGATATAGGGTGCCGACAGGATCGGGCCTTCGATGTGGATACGGGTCTCGGCGCCGTCCGCGCAGGCCGCGGCCATCAGCAGGCCCGACAGGAACTGGCTGCTCGTGTCGGCGCGAACGGTGCAGGCGCCGCCTTGCAGGCCGCGGGCGCGCACCCGGACGGGCGGGCAGCCGTTGCCGGACAGGCTGGCGGCGTCGACGCCGAGTTGTGACAGGGCGCGCAGCAGGTCGTCCATCGGGCGTTCGCGCATGCGCGGCACGCCGTCCACGACGAACTCGCCGTGTCCGAGCGCGACAAGCGGCGTGACGAAGCGCGCGGTCGTCCCGGAGTTGCCGACGAACAGCGAGGCCGCCGAAGCCGGGATCGCGCCGCCACGCCCCTCGACCGTGATCTCTTCGGCCTCCTCGCGTGCGTCTACAGCGAAGCCGAGCGCACGCAGGCAGTCCATCATTCGGGCGGTATCGTCGGCGAACAGCGCGCCGGTCAGCGTCGTCGCCCCGTCGGCCAGAGCGGCGAGCGCGAGCGCCCGGTTGGTGATGCTCTTCGAGCCGGGGACGCGCGCGGTACCGACGACCGGCCCCGGCGCGGGGGTGATGGGCAGCGTTTCCATGTGGACCTACGTGCCGGAGCGGCGCTTCGCGTCGTTGCCGGCCTGGAAGCGGTCGAAAAGTCTTTCGGAATCGGCCGCGTCGAGGGCGGCGAGCATGGTATCCAGTTCGGCTCGGTAGGCGCGCAGGGCGTCGGCGAGGGCCTGACGGTTGGTCAGGGCGACGTCGCGCCACAGGTCGGGCGGGCTGGCCGCCACGCGGGTCGCCGACGCGAACGAGCCGGCGGCCAGGTCGTACAGGTGCGGGTCGTCCGCGGCGGCGGTCGCCGCCTGCGCGGACAGCGCGTATGCCAGGACGTGCGGCAGGTGCGACGTGACGGCGACGGCGCGGTCGTGCGCGTCCGGGTCCAGCGTGAGCACGCGCGCCCCGACCCCCTGCGCCAGCGCCCGCACGCGCGCCAGCGCCTCGGGGTCCGTGCCGGGCGTCGGTGTCACGGCCCACACGGCTTCGATGAACAGTTCGGCGCTCGCCGCTTCGACGCCGGAGCGTTCCGACCCGGCGAGGGGGTGGCCGCCGACAAAGCGGGGCCCTACGGCGCCGGCCCCCGCCCGCGCTATCTCCCCCTTGGTGGAACCCACGTCGGTGACCAGGGCTTCCGGGGACAGGAAAGGAGCCAGCGTGCGAAGGTCTTCGAGGATGCGGCCGATCGGTGTGGCGAGCACGACCAGGTCCGCACCTTTCAAGCCCGGTGCGGGGTCCGTCTCATAGACGTCCACCGCCCCCAGCGCCCGCGCCGTCTCCAGACGCCCCGCGTCGCGCCCGACCCCGACGACGACCTCGGCCAACCGGCGGTCCTTGAGAGCCATCCCGAGCGAGCCCCCGATGAGGCCGACCCCGACGATAGCGACGCGTCGGAAAGCGCCCGCCACTGGCTACAGGGTGCGGCCGACCGCCGGGACGATCTGCCGCAGTTCCTGCATGAGTTGTTCGAAGGCCGCGGGCGTCAGCGACTGGGAGCCGTCCTTGAGCGCCTTCTCCGGGTGCGGGTGGACCTCGACGATCGCGCCGTCGGCGCCCGCGGCGAAGGCGGCGCGGGTTACGGCCGGGACGAGCGACGCTTTGCCCGTGCCGTGCGACGGGTCGGCGATCACGGGAAGGTGCGACAGCTCCTTGAGGGCCGGGAACGCGTTGATGTCGAACGTGTTGCGGGTGTAGGTCTCGAACGTGCGGATGCCGCGCTCGCACAGCATGATGTCGTAGTTGCCGTTCGAGGCGATGTACTCCGCGGCCTGAAGCCACTCCTCGATGCGCGACGACATGCCCCGCTTCAGGAGGACGGGGGTGCGGCAGCGGCCGACCTCGCGCAAAAGGGTGTAGTTCTGGGCGTTGCGCGTCCCGATCTGCAAAATGTCGGCGTACTCGCAGACGACCTCCAGGTCCCGGGCGTCCATCACTTCGGTGATGACGGGCATCCCGGTCTCCTGGCGCGCCTGCGCCAGCATCTTGAGCGCCTCGACGCCGTGGCCGTGGAAGGAGTAGGGCGAGGTGGAGGGCTTGTAGGCGCCGCCGCGGAGGATGTGGGCGCCCGCCTTCTTGACCGCCAGCGCCGACTCCATGAGCTGCGCCTCGGTCTCGACGGTGCAGGGGCCGGCCATCATGACGGTCTGCTCGCCGCCGATGACGACGCCGCGCACGTTGATCTTCGTGCCCTCGGGCTTGAACGACTTGCCGACCAGCTTATACGGCTGGGAGATGGGCACGCAGCGTTCGACGAAGGGGAGCGCCTCGAACTGCTCGGCGACCTCGAGCTTCTGCTCGTCGAGCGCGCCGATCACGCCGATGATGGTCTTCTCGACGCCCTGCGACAGGTGGATGCCGAAACCACGGGCTTTCAGATTCTCGACGATGTCTTCCCGGTTACGCTCCGTCGCGTTCGACGTCAGAATAATGATCATTTCCCTCTACCTGTAAATATGACCTTGCCGCGCTGCCCAGGAAAGGCCGCACGGCAAGGTCAGTGTAACACAGGTACACGTCCGGCGCAAATGAACCGCACTTTAGGCACTACAGTGACTCGGGCCGCTGAACGGGGGCGCGGAGCGAGTCGGGCGTGACCGGGGTCTTCCGCTCGGTCACTTTGACGATCACCTGTGACAGGGCCTCGGCGAGCTGGTCGGCCGTGATGCGTTTGCCGCCGTCGAGCGCGAGCGGCGTGTTCTTGGGCAGATAGCCGCCGGCGATCAGGCGGCGGACGGCTTCGGGGCCGGGAA
>CADCTO010000285.1 GCA_902805585.1 uncultured Armatimonadota bacterium
GGCGGAGCGGTGCCGGTCGCCGCTCCGCTTCGACTACGCCGCCCCGATCAACGCCTACGGCCAGGGTATCGACTCCGTCCCCTTCGACCGGGTACTGCGGGACGGCGAGACCTTCCGGTGGGAGGGCTACGCGCTGACCGCGGACTGGATGCCGGGGCAGACGGAGTACGCATGCTGCCTGCACGGCGCCGTCGACGGGCGGCGCGTCGCGTTCACCGGCGACAACATCTTCGGGAGCCCCTCGGACCCGGCCCAGACCGGACTGGAAGCGGTGGTGGCGCGCAACAGCGCGATCCTGGAGGAGGGGTACCTGTACGCGGCCGATTACCTGCGCCGCCTGCAGCCGGACCTGATCCTGGGCGGGCATTCCTGGGTGATCGACCAGCCCGCGGCGCTCATCAAACGGTACCGGCGGGCCGCCCGGGCGCTCCGGGCGGCCTTCCAGTCGCTGAGCCCGGGATCGGACTACCGTCCGATATTTGATCCGTACTGGATCCGCGCGGAGCCGTACCGGATAGCTTTAGAGCCGGGGCGCAACGGCGGCACCGTCCTGACGGTCCGGAACTTCATGCAAACCCCGCAGCCGTACCGCATCGAGGTGGATGCGCCGCACGGCATCGCAGTGACGCCGGAGGCGCTGGAAGGGGTCGTGCCCGCCGGCGCCACGGAGCGCCTCCCACTAATTCTGACCGCAGGGCCCGCCGTCGGTGAAGGCGTCCGCATCGTCGCCTTCGACGTGACCTTCGGCGGCGAACGGCGCGGCGAGTGGTTCGACATGATCGCCTGCGTGGGCGCCGGTTGAGCCCGTGATAAAGGCCTTAAAATGCCCGAAAACGGGAGACGAAAAAGCCGCCTGCCGGGCGGGCACATGGAGGTCCCCGCGAGGGAACGGCGCCGGCCCGCGGGCCGGCGCCGTTCCCTCGCGTGTGCGAATCGCCGCAGGCATCCTCAGCGCAGTTTGCCCTTCAGCTGCGCCTTGGCCTTGTCGGCCAGCTCCTTGTAGGTCGCCTGCGTCTGGCGGAAGAACTCCGCCAGCTTCTCGTCGCCGGCCTGCTCCGCGTCGCCGATGTACTCGCCCACGGTCTCGCTGCCCTGCAGCGCGTGGTAGAGCACGCTCACCACGTCGTAGTGCTCGTCCCTCATGCCGGTCACCCGGGCTCTGTCGGCCATCTCTGGTCCCTCCTCCTCGCGCGTCGCGACACGCGACCATAACCGAGCGGTCTACGGGGCTGCCGCCAGGCCGTGTTGCCACCGGACCGTATCGGGCAGCCCCGGTGCTGCTCTTGTTGCCACATCCAGGCAGCTTCAAACCAGCTCCCGATGGCGGGCGAAATTCGCCCATTCAGGCCTATGGATACGACCCGGGGGCTCAGGCCGGACGGCACGGAAAGGCGCGCAGGCTCCCGTGGTCCAAGCCATCTGACCGGGAACCAACGCGGCGGCGCGCGGTTAAGAGGCGATGACAGACGGAAAGAACGGAGAAAAGAAATGACCCCGACGAACACGCGCAACCCGGAAGTGACGACCTGGCCCCACCTGGCGGAGGGCCTGTACGACTTCCTCACCGGACGCGGCGCGACCATCGAGTACGCCTTCGAGAACATGGAAGTGATGGTCCCCCGGGATACGGGGCCCGAGGCGCCCGCCGCGAAGTGGCGGGTGAACGGCACGCTCCGCATCCGGACGTCCGAGCCGGGCCGCGGCGGGAACGGCTGAGCCGTGCCGGTGGTTTCCCTGGAGGCAACCCTGGAGTTCTCGGTGGACGGGGCGGGGGCCCACCTCGAGGCGCGGGGCCACACCCTGCGCCTCGAGGTGGACCGTCCGCGCGCCTTCCTCCGGGCCCTGGGCCTGCCGCGCGCCGGGAGTCTGGGGCGGCTGCGCGGCCTCGCGCGCCGGTTCC
>CADCTO010000286.1 GCA_902805585.1 uncultured Armatimonadota bacterium
CGACGCCGGCGTCCAGGTAGGTCGTCGTGTCCGTGCGCACGCCGGCGACCGGCCCGCGCGCCGGCGCGGAGAGGCCCTCTGTCAGCCGCCAGGCCAGGGGGTGCACGGCCGTCAGATAGAGTTCGTCGCCCGGACGGACTTCTTTGATCAGGCGCTCCCACGCGAAGCCGGCTGCCGCGTCGGCCCGGTTCATGTAGAAGAGGCGCCCGCCGTCGAGGGTGACGGCCATGTCCCTATTCTCGGGATGCGGCCGCCCCAGGTGCACGGGCCTGCCGGACACTTCGACCGCCGTGCCTGGGCCGGGCGCGGGGACGACCATGAGCGTCAGCGTCACGTAGAGGGCCGGCATCAGGGCCGCGATGGGCAGCACGCACCGGCGCAACACCGTCCAAGCCATGGGACGCTCCTTCGTGACGTAAACACCCTGTCGCTGCTTACGGTCAAAGCACCGCCGAACTTTGTATTCTGCTACACCTTATTCCCCGCGGCGCGGTCTGGTTCCTTCGCCGATCCATTCCGCCTGCGCGGACCGTGGGCTACGGGAGGGCAGGGGCGGCGTCCGGTTCGTCGTCCGGTCCGTGCAGCTGTTGGAGGTAGCGCCACACGACGGGCACGGCGGCGGCCGCGGGCAGTGCGAGGAGCGCCCCCAGGACGCCCATCAGGGCCGCGCCGATCAGGGTGGCGATCACGATCACCGAGGGCGCCAGCCGCATGGTCTTGCCGTAGATGCGCGGCACGAGCACGTAGCTTTCGATGAGGTGATAGACGACGAGACCGCCGAGCACGGCCAGCGCCGTGGGCAGCCCGCGGGTCAGGGCGAGCAGCACGGCGGGCGTCATGCCGATCAGGGGCCCGACCAGCGGGATCACGTCGGCGACGGCCATCAGGAAGGCGAGCGGGAGCGCCTCGGGCACGCCGCAGACCAGCAGCAGCGCGTACGTCGAGGCGCCGGCCAGGGCCGACGTGATGAGCTGTCCGCGCACATAGTCGCCCACGCGCGCGCCGATCTCGCCGAACATCTGCCGGACGGGCAGGCGCCGCTCGCGGGGCAGCAATGCGAGCAATCCTGCCGCCACCCGGGGCCCGTCGATGAGCAGGTACGCGGTCAGGACGGCGACGGTGAGCACGGCCGCCATGCCGGCGACCACGGGCGCCAGAAGGGCGACGGCGTCCGCGCCGCCGCCCGCGGCGGCCCCGGCGGACACGTCCAGACGGGAGTCGTGGAGTCGGACGGGGAATCCGTACTGGCGCGCCAGCGCCTCGACCTTCGCCAGGTGCCCCGGGAGTTCTTTGAGCAGCCGGCGCCCCTGTCCGAGCAGCGGCGGGATCATCAACACCAGCAGGCCCGTGATGACGGCGACGCTTGCCCCGACCACGGCGGTGATCGCCTTGCCGCGCGACAGGCGGTTTTGCAGACGGCGCACCACCGGGTTGAACGCGGCGACCAGCATCAGGGAAAGGATGACCTGGATCAGGACCGGCCAGACCACGATCAACAGCTTCGCGAGCACGAGCGTCGCGGCGATCTTGAGCCACAGCACGAACAGCGCCCGGCCCGCCTGCTCGATGGTCGCAGGCGAGAGCCCCACCTCGGGCGCCGCTGCCGCCGCCGCGGGCATGCCCGCCACGGACACCCGGAGCCGGGTCGTGGTCGAGTCTCCAGCCGGAGGCAGTTCCGTGCGCGTCGGGATGTTCTCTCTACTCATGCCCTCATTGTCGGCTTTATCCGGAGGGCATCGCAGGGCTTACAGGTTATATAGGGAGAGGCCCCTCCCCTTCAGGGCACGAAGCGCGGCTTTTGCCCCTTCGACCACGGGTCGTACTCGCGGGCGAAGACGAGCCGTTCGGCAAGCGGCGGGTGCGAAAAGAGCCAGAATTTGACGAACGGGCTCGGGCGCGGGTCCGACAGGCTGATCTCGCCCATGATCTGGAACGAGTCGGCCGACGCCTGGCCCGCGTCGGGCACGACGCCGTGCGTCACCTCCAGGCCGTAGATGTCGGCCTCGTGCTCGATGCGGCGGCTGAACGTGTTGAACACGGGGTCGGCCAGGAACGAGAGCACGAAGAACACGAGCATCAGGACCGGCAGCGACGCCCAGTCGTCCACGCCGCGCACGCCCCAGCGGCGGCCCCACCGGTTCACGATCGCGCGGGCGGCGTGAAAGACGGCGAAGAACGCCAACAGCAGCACGGCGGCGGTGAAGTCCATCCCTTTGGGGATGTGCCCGAGCACGTAGTGGCCCATCTCGTGCCCGAAGATGGCGAGCGTCTGCGGCGTGGTCAGCGTGGCGACCGTGGTGTCCCAGACGACCACGCGGCGGGTCGCGCCGACGCCGGTGACGTAGGCGTTCAGCGATTTCGTTTTCTCGCTCGCCTTCATCAGGAACATGCGCTCCGGCGGGATGGTCAGGCCGCCGTTCGCGGCCACCCGCTGTATCTGCGCCACCAGTTCGGGGTGCCGGGGCGCGAGCGGCTCGAACCGGTTGAACAGCGGGTCGATCAGGACGGGCGCGACGAAGACGGAGAGCACGATGAGGGGGAGCGAGGCGAGCCAGAACCCGAGCCACCAGCGGCGCGGGCTGCGCCGGATCACGGCGTAGAGCAGCGCGACGAGCAGCGTGCCCATCACGAGCGTCAGGAGCGTCCCCTTGGTCCAGTCCCACAGCCAGGAGCCCCAGGGCTGGTGGGACTGGTCGTAGTGGAGGCGGAGGAGGTGCCGGTACACGGCCAGCGGCAGGTGCGCCCCTTCCCACAGGAGCAGCAGCGGCGGCGCGATGACCAGCGCCTGCACCAGCCGGTTACCACTGGCGGCTTCGGCCCGGTCGCGCAGACGCGGCGCGACGCGCAAGGCGAGGAGGGCCAGCAGCACCAGCCAGCCGTACGCGGTCGCCAGGAAGTACAGTCGGTACCGGATGCGCGCGTAGGCGACGGCCTGCGCGTACTTTTCGGGCGACAGCGTGAACTGCCGCGCCGGCGGGCGGGCGGAGGAGGGCCGTGCCACCGGACGCGCGTTCTGATCCGGCGCCGGGGCGGGTTCGGCGCGAAGCGGAGCGGGGCCGGCGAGGAGGGCAATCGCCAGCAGGAGCAGGCACATACCGCGCCGCGCGCCCGCGGTACGGACGATCAAATCCCGAGGGCCCGGCGGTGGAAGGCGAGAGCCTCCCGGACGTGCTCGTCCCAGTAGCCCCACTCGTGCTTCCCGGGGAACTCCTCGTACTCGTGCGCGATGCCGAGCCGGGATAGGTGCGCGATGAAGGCGCGGTTATCGTCGATCAGGAAATCCTCGACGCCGCAGTCGATGCGCAGGGCGGGCAGGTTCTTCCGGTCGATGTTTTCGGCGAGCGCGTACAGGTCGTTCGGGCCGCCGGCCGGGTCGGGGCCGAGGATGCGGACGAACTCCGGGGACTGGTGCCGGTTTTCGGGGCCGGAACCGTGCCCGAACGCGAGCGCGCCCGAATGGCTGACGGCGGAGCAGAAGCGCTCGGGGTGCCTCAGGGCCAGCTTCAGCGCCCCGTACCCGCCCATCGAGAGGCCGCCGATGCACCGCCCCTGCCGCTCCGCACGCGTGGGCAGCATGCGGTCGATGTAGCCGATCAGGTCCTCGATGATCGCCGTTTCGTAGGCGAAGCCCTCCACGGCGTTCGTGTAGAACCCGCGCCCGCCGTCGGGCATGACCACGATCAGCGGCAGGTCCGCCACGTACCGCTCGATGCTGGTGCGCCGGTGCCAGATGGTGTGGTCGTCCGACAGGCCGTGCAGCAGGTACAGGACGGGGAACGGCCCCGCCTTCCCCTCCCCTTCGGGCAGCAGGACCGTCGCCGCCGTCTGTTTTCCGAGGGCCTTGCTGAAATAGTGCAGTTCACAGTATGCCATAAAGCCCCCGTTCATCGACCGACGACAGAAAATCCTGCCTGCCCGCCACGTTGCGCGGCGAAAGCGGGTATATACTGCTGGCGCCACTCCGGCGCCGGATTTCTGTGGGGAAGTTATTTGCAACGTAAGTTTCGGCTGAAAGACCCGGTCAGCGGCGTTTCGCACGGGATAGGCGCGCTGCTCGCGGTCGTGGGGCTGATCGTCCTCATTCTGGAAACCCGGGGGAAGCCCTGGCACCTCACGTCGTTCGCGATCTACGGGACCACGCTCATCCTCGTGTATCTGGCGAGCACCCTGTACCACAGCCTGCCGGTCGGGCCGCGCGCCGAGCGGGCGCTGTTCGCGTTCGACCGGGCCGCGATCTTCGCCCTGATTGCCGGGACCTACACGCCGATCTGCCTGATCGCCCTGCGCGGCGGCTGGGGATGGAGCCTGTTCGGGGTGGTCTGGGGCCTGGCGTTCCTCGGCATCCTCATCGACACCCTTTCCCGGTCCCGCCTCCCGGACTGGGCGACGGCCCTGCTGTACCTCGTGATGGGCTGGATCGCGCTGGTGGCCGTCGGCCCCCTGGTGCGGGCGCTGCCCCCGGCGGGGCTGGCGTGGCTCCTGGCGGGCTGCGTCATCTACACGGTCGGCGCGGTGATCTGTGTCCGTAATCAGCCGCGCCTGCGCCCCGGGGTCTTCGGCGCCCACGAGTTGTGGCACGTCCTCGTGCTGCTCGCCAGCGCCTGCCACTTCGTGCTGATGTGGCGCTTCATCGCCCCGCTCTAGAGCGGGGTCGCGACGTCCCGCAGCGAAAGGAGCAGCCCGCGCAGGCGTTCTTCCACGTCGGCCGTGGCGGCGGCCAGCGCGGCCTTGCGCCCCTCTCGATACTGCGGCAGGCGCTCGGCAAGGTCGAGCGGCGGCCCCACCCGAATGACCGCTTCGCGCCAGGGCCGGGTCTGGGGCCGCCCGAACACCTCCTTTTCCAGCCGGAACAGCACTTCGCCGGCACGCTCGACCGTCAGCGGCGGCGTCAAGCAGTCCGCGTCGATGGCCATGAAGTTCTGCATGCGCCACAGGTCCCGCAGACACGTGTCCGCCGCGCGCAGCCGTCGCGCGTGGAGGCGCCGCTCGTAGGAGCCCGTTCCGTCGGACAGCCCGTCCCGGTAATCGAAGGCGGCGTTGAACAGGGCGCGCATCGTCAGGTGGACCGTGGGCTGTTCCGGCACGCGGACGTGCAGGGTGCGCGCGATGCGCTCGGCGACGTACCGGTACAGTACGGCGATCCGCGCGTCGATTGCCGCCGCCTCTTCACTCGGGGTCGGTGCGGGGACCCCGACCGTGACGCCGTATTCGCGCTCTACGCCCCGGAGCACGGCCAGCCCCGCCCGCCGCAGGCGCGCTTCCAGCGGCGCCGCCGCGGGCTCGGCAGGCAGGCCGAGGTGCGTTTCCAGTCGACGCACGCCACGCAACAGTTCGGGCCGCGCGTCGCCCACAAAACGGTACTTAATCGCCAGCGGCACGATCGGCAGGCTCGGGTGCTGGCCCAGCGCCTCCATCCGCAGGAGGCTCCAGAAGCCGATCTGGAGCGCGCCCTTGTGGAGCGGCAGGATCAGGTCGTTCCGCATGTGGGTCTCGCCCTCGGGGAAGACCACCAGTTTGCGGCCCCGCTCCGCCAGCACGTGCCGCGCCGTCCGGAGCGCCGCCCGGTCCGGCCAGCCGCGGCGGATGGAGAACGCCCCCATGCGCCGGATGAGCCAGCCCGGGAACCCTTCGAACATCTCGTGCGTGGCGACGTAGTGCACGGGCTCGTTCAGACGGCGCGCGACCCCGACCAGGATGCTCGGCTCGGTCTCCGACGGGTGGTTCGGAAGGAGCAGTGCGGGGCGCCCCCGCAGCCTTTCCAGGTGCCGCCAGTCTTCCGGCGTGGCGGCGAGTCGGACCACCCGTTCGCGCGCCGCCAGGACCGCCGGGTACAGCAGGTTGACCGTCGCCCGGACGGCCCGGTTCTCCCGGGAGGACTGGAAACGGTACGCCAAAGTGACCTCCTCGCGACCGGCCGTCAGGCAGGCAGGCCGCTTCCCCCGAGGGCGGCACCCTTTGTCTGCCCGGTTTGCCCACGGATTCTGCCGGGAACAAGTTGGCGGCGCGGTGCGAAACCGCCCTATGGAAAGGATTCCACCGATGGAACTGGAACGACTCAAGGACTTGCTCGTGCACGAATTGCAGGACATCTACAGCGCCGAAAGCCAGGCGCTTCAGGGCCTCCAAGAGATGAAGGAGGGGGCCTCACACCCCGAATTGAAAGCGGCTTTTCAGGAGCACCACACCCAGAGCCAGAACCAGATCAAGCGGCTGGAGCAGGTGTTCCGCAGCCTGGGCACGGACCACGGCGACGTGACCTGCGCCGGGATGCAGGGACTGGTCGAAGAAGCCCGCAAGATGCTCAAGGAAGACGCCGACCCGGACGTCAAGGACGCCGGCCTGATCGCCGCCGCGCAGAAGGCCGAGCACTACGAGATCGCCTCGTACGGCACGGTCGCCACCTATGCCAAGCAGATCGGCCAGGAAGACGTCCTGAACCTGCTTCTACAGACCCTCGAAGAAGAGAAGCAGACCGACGAGAAGCTGACGACGCTCGCCAAGCAGGTCATCAACCCGGCCGCGGTCTCCTGACCGCGGGAGACGAACCGGAAGGCTCGCGGGGGCGACGCATGCGTCGCCCCTACACCACCGCCGCCTCGGGCGGCGGGACCTTCCCGTCCAGATGCGGCAGCAGGACGACGCTCTCCTGCTCGTTCGGGTCGGTGCGGGCGAGGATGGCGACGCAGGGGTCCGTGGTCGAGCAGTTGGCGGGCAGGTGCGGCATCCCGGCGGGGATGTACAGGAACTCCCCCGCCCGGATGACCAGGTGCTCCGCGAGATTTTCGCCGTACCACATCTCGCTCTCGCCGGACAGCACGTAGATCGCCGTCTCGTGGCTATCGTGCAGGTGCGCCTTCGCCCGCCCGCCCGGCGGGATCTCCAGAAAGTGCATGCAGATACCCGAAGCGCCGGCGCTCTCCCGGCTGACGCCCGCGAAGTAGTCCAAGCCCTGCTTCCCGGCGTACGTCTCGCCGCGCCGGATCACACGGCAGGTCGGTTTGTCGGTCGCTTCAGACGTCGTCTGTGACATCGGGGGCTCCTTCCTAGCGTCGTGTCTCCGGCTTCCGGGCGTCCTCGTCCAGGAACTCCAGCAGGTTCAGGACGCCCGCGGATTCGACGGGGCCTTTGCTGTGCGCGAGGATCTTTGCCAGGCCGCCGGCCTCGACGAAGCGCCGATTCAGCGCCTCGACGGCCTCGAAGATCTGCAGGCCGGTGCCGCATCTCCCGGGGTCGGCCGCCGCGAGGCTTTGCAGCGTCTCGACCTGCGCCGGGTCGAGGCCGGCCTGCGCTTCGCGGAACGCGGCGAGCAGGCGCGGGATGCCCCAGACGACGAACTCGAAGTGCTGCGTCTGCGTGGCGACCGCGATCTTGCGGGTGATGCCGCGCGACGTTTCACGGACCTCCCGGACGGTCGGCAGGAAGAGGCTGAACTTGCCGGTCAGGCGGTTCGCGGCGTGGGCCTTGAAGACGAACCGGAAGTTCGTCAGGTGCAGTTTGCCGCCGATCGCCTACTTGCCCTGCATCCCGACCGTCCACATCAGGTGGTCGAGGGCGAACCGGCTCAGGCCGTGCTCGTCCACCGTGATGATGGCGTTGGCGGGCCTTTT
>CADCTO010000287.1 GCA_902805585.1 uncultured Armatimonadota bacterium
GGGGGGAGGGATGAGGGATGAGGGGCGAGAGATGAGGAGGGAGAAGATGGCTCTTTCTCATCCCTCATCCCTCGCCCCTCATCCCTTACTGGATCGGGACTTCCTTGCCCGCTTCGGACGAGGCGTAGATGGCGTCCATGATCTGCGTCACCATCAGGGCCTGCTCGCCCGTCGCCGCGCCGAACGAATCGACGGGGACGCCCTGCTTGGCGGCCTTGACGAAGACCTTGATCTCCTCGCCGTGGCTGGACTCGACGCGCGGCAGCCAGCCGGGCTTGGCGTCCGTGAGCGTGCCGAACTCCTCGCGGTAGATCGTCACGTCGCTGGCGTTGGCATCCAGAAACGCGCCCGCGCCGGTCCCGTACAGGTGCGTGTCGAAGCGCTCCTTGTCCAGGTTCGCGATGAACGACACGTGGCGCCGTTGTCGAAGCGGATCAGGGCCGTGGCGAAGTCCTCGACCGTGTACTTCTTGGGGTCCCACGCGCCCATCTGGCCGAGCACGCCCTCTTTGGTGCCGAACTTGGTGTAGGTTTGGCCCGACGCGGCCACCGGCTTGGGGTGGCCCATCAGCCACAGCGTCATGTCCGTAATGTGGACGCCAATGTCGATGAGGGGCCCGCCGCCGTTCTTCTCCTTGTCGATGAACACGCCCCAGCCGGGGACGCCGCGCCGCCGCATCGCCCGCGCCTGCGCGTGGTAGACGTCGCCGAGCATGCCGTTGTCCATGGCGCGCTTCAGCGCCTGCGCCCCGGACGAGAAGCGCATGTTGTAGCCGATCTGGAGGTTCTTGCCGGAGTCCTTCTGCGCGGCCAGCATCCGCCGGGCCTCGTCCGCGCTGATCGCCATCGGCTTTTCGCACAGCACGTGCTTGCCGGCCGCCAGCGCGTCGAGCGTGGGCTGCATGTGCACGGTGTTGGGGGTGCAGACCGAGACCGCGTCGATCTCGGGCATCTCCAGAATCTTTTTGTAGTCGTCGAAGGCGAGCGGGACGTTCCACTTCTCGCTTTTGGCCTCGGCGCAGCGCTCGGGCAGGATGTCGGCCACGGCGAGGATCTCGCACTGGTCCGCGATCTTGCGGTAGCCGGGCGCGTGCGCCCCCTTGGCGATGCCCCCGAAGCCGATGATGCCGATCCCGATCTTTCCGTCTTTCGTCAACGAACTGTCCTCCCCCGCGGAGCGGTTGAAAGCGTCGCCGGGCGCGCGGCGCAGTGCGCCGCACCCGGGGCTTGCGGTAGTTTCGGCGGGCGGCGTCTGGTTTCCTGCGTGACCCACCCCCCGGCCCCCTCCCTCGGAAGGAGGGGGAGAGGAAGGTGACCCGGAAGGGCCGCCGTCCCCCCGACCCCTGTTCTCCCGTCCCCTCCCCCTCCTTCCGAGGGAGGGGGCCGGGGGGTGGGTCAGGCCGCCAGCTTCAGCGCCGGCTTCTCGCTCTCAGGGAAGTGAAGCGGCCCGCACGAAAAGCCCCACCCCCGGCGACAGCTCGCGTCGAGGAGGATGCGTCGCGGACGGGGCAGCCCTGTCAGGCCGGCTTGTGCGTTCGCAGCTTGTAGGTGATCCCGGCCGTGAGTACAGCCACACCGGCCGCCCAGAACACAGTCCTTGGGGGCACAACGGCAGTAACGAAGTCTTGTGTGACGTAGCCCGGCACGACTTCGACCCTGGGCCCGGCCACCGGGGGATCGAGGGGTTCGGTCCCGGAGGTTAAGACCGACAGGGCCACGACGGCGCCCACGCCGAGGACCAGCCATTGTCGTTTGTTCACCGGGAAACCTCCCGCCGCACTTGCCGTCTGACGCCCCCGGCCCAACTCTGGATGAGACCGCGCGGGGCGGTAATCGCGTGTATTGTACCGCGCGGGGCGACCATCACTGCGCGCAGGCGGATGGACTTCGGATTCCGCGGGCTTCCTCGGCGGAATAGCCGCCGGGCGGCCCGGCGGCTATTCCGGCTCGTCCCCTACTTGGCCGGTTCGTCCGTGCGGAAGGGGCCGGCGGGGAGGCCGTCCTTGTTCCACAGGTTGACGACCGGGAAGTTGGCCCAGCCGTAGCGCACGGCGACCGGTTGCGCGACCTCGGGCGACGAGACGACGATGGTGTCGCCGACGATCTCGGCGCTGGCCCAGACCCACTTCTTGTCGGCGCCCGCGACGGCGAACCCGGTCAGGGGGCCGCCGCGCGCTTCCAGGCCCTGGCCGACGTTGTCGAACCGGAGGACGGCCTTGTTGCCGTTGACCTTCATGTTCTTGTAGGTCGGGCCGGAGGCGACGATCCTGTGGCCGTACGCCGTCTTGCGCGCCAGCAGCGCGAGCCGCTCGCCGACGGGCTGCTTCTTGCGCGGGTGGATATCGGCCTCCTCGCCCACGTCGGTGATGACGGCGACGCCGACGTTGCGCAGAGCCTTCGTCGCGTAGACCTGCGCCTCGCGCAGCGCGGCCCAGCTCGACTCCTGCGGCTCCGCGCTCCGCGGCATGAACGGGGCGAGCTGGACCGCGAAGAACGGGAACGCGCCGACCTTCCAGTCGTCACGCCAGTTGCGGATCATGGCGGGGAACAGGGTGCGGTAGGCGGTCGGGTTGCCGGCGTTGCTTTCGCCCTGGTACCAGATGGCGCCCTTGATGGGGAAGCGCACGAGCGGGGCGATCATGCCGTTGTACAGGACCGAGGCGCCGTTGGGGTTGGCCGCGTTCGGCGGGCTTCCCGGGTTGCTGACGCGCCCGGCCTCCACCTTGTAGCGCCAGGCGCCCGTCAGGGAAAGGGGTTCGCCCGCCGCCCCGGGCGCCGCGGGCGCGAGGCGCATCTGGTCGGCGGGGCCGGTGAAGCCGCCGGCGCCCATGCCGTCGAAGGCCCGCACCGCGATTACGTTGCGCCCGGCCCTGACCAGCGCGCCGGGGACGGTGTAGCGCCGGGGCGCCTGATAGGGAGTCGGCGTTTCGGCCCCCGTCGCGCCGACGCGCGTCCCGTTGAAAAAGGTGGTGTCGTGGTCGTCGATGGCGCCCAGCGTCAGCGCCAGGTCCTTGCCTACCCAGGCGGCCGGCACGTCCACCTCTTTGCGGAACCACACCGCGCCGTCCAGGAACTCCAGGCCGGGCGCGCCGCTCAACTCCCACGTCCCGGGCAGCGTCGCCGCACCCCAATCGTTCGCCGCGGCTTCGGGTTTCGCCCACGCAAGCGCCTCCGCCGTGACGCCCGGGTCGGTGAAAGGCCCCGCCGGTGAGCCCGCCGCTTTCCAGGCCGCCAGATGCCGCTCGTAGCGGGCCAGCGCCTGCTTGTAGGCCGGCGATTGCACGTCGATGGCCGCGAATTCGGAGGCGGGCGCGCCGTTCGCTTCGAGCACCGGGCGGCTCATCCAGGCCTCGACGCGCGTCCCGCCCCACGACGAGTCGATGAGCCCGACCGGCACCCCGAGCGACTGCCGCAGCGCGCGCCCGAAGAAATAGCCGACCGCAGAGAAACTGCCCACGGTCTGCGGCGTGGTCGGGTCCCACTTGCCCCGCACGTCGGCCTGCGGCGTCGCGGCGATCCGCTTCTCGACGGTAAACAGGCGCAGGTTCGGGTCGTTCGCCGCCGCGATCACCGGCTGCGGGTTGTCGGAGGCGGCGACCGGCCACTCCATGTTCGACTGCCCGCTGCACACCCACACCTCGCCGACGAGCACGTTGTTCAGATCGATAGTGTTCTTGCCGGCGATGCGCATCGCGTACGGCCCGCCCGCGCGGAGCGGCCGGAGGGTGACCGACCAATCGCCGCCGCTACCGGCCACGGTCGAGGCGATCTGCCACTGCATGGTGACCGTCACCTTCTCGCCGGGGTCGGCCTTGCCCCACAGGCGAACGGGCATCTTCTGCTGGATCACCATGTTCTCCGAAAGGACGGCAGGCAGCGTCACGTCCGCCTGGGCACCGCCCGCACCGATACTGAAGAAAACGGCGGCGCCGAGCGCCGCCGAGAACCGCAACGTCATTGTGCTTCTATCCTTTCCGTCGCCCCGGCCTGAAGTCCGGGCCGGCGACGTCTACCACGCCCAGGCGATAACGCCAACCGGGGCGGTACGCCGATGTCCGTCACGCGGCCTTCGCCCAGTCGCTCGCCTTGTACTCGTCCCACACGCGGGAGTACACGGACTGGGTCTGCCGGGCCAGCACGTCCCAGTTGAAGATGGTCTGGCAGCGCTCGTAGGCGCGCTCGGCCATCTGCTGGGCGCGCGCGGGGTCCTTGAGGACGCGGACGATGCCCCAGGCCAGCGAATCCGGGTTTCCCAGCCACGTCACCGTGCCCGAAAGGTCCGGTTCGACCACCTCTTTCAGGCCGCCCGCATCGGACACGACGACCGGCACCCGGGCGGCCATCGCCTCCAGGGCGACGATGCCGAAGGGCTCGTACAGGCTGGGGTACACGGCGACGTCGGCGACCTTGTACAGGCGGTCCCGGTCCTCGTCGCTGACGCGGCCGGCGAAGTAGACGTGGCGCGCGATTCCCGAATACAGCGCCTGCTGCTCCAGGTGGTCGCGCTGGCCACCGCCCGCGATCACCACCTTGGCGTCGTGGTACTGGTAGCGCACGCGCGGCAGGGCGTCGATCAGCACCTGCGCGCCTTTTTCGCGCACCATGCGCCCGATGAAGAAGATGATCTTCTCGTTGGGCGCGGCGAACCTGGCGCGGAAGGTGGCCCGTTCCTTCGGGTCGAAGTGCGACTCGAAGCGTTCCGTGTCGACCCCGTTGTAGATGATGTCGATCTTGTCCGAGGGCGTGCCCAGCGCGTACTCGACCTCGCCCTTCATGAAGCCGGAGCAGACGATCACCCGCCACGATTCGGCCTGCAGGTCCCCCTCGCAGCCGTTGATGTACCGCTGGATCTCGGTGTGGATGCCGTTGTTGCGCCCGAACTCGGTCGCGTGGATGGTGGAAAGGAGCGGCAGGTGGTACTTGTGCTTGAGCGCGCGCCCGGCGAACAGGCCGAGCCAGTCGTGGACGTGGAGCAGGACCGGCTGGCGCTTCTTTTTCGGCTCTTTCATCCAGGTCGCGATCAGCGCGTCCGCCCGGCGCTCCATCTGCGCGTTCAGCAGGTGGACCCAGTGGATGAAGTCGTCGCCGCTCTGCTCGACCGGCACACGATGGACCCACAGGTTCGGCGCCTGCTGCTCGTCCGCCTCGCCACCGGAAGCCTGCGACGTGACCACGTGGACCTCGACGCCGGTGCGGGCCAGGGCGGGCGCCAGACCCTCCAGCGCGGCGGCGATGCCGCCCACCCGCATCGGCGGGTATTCCCAGGAAAGCATGACGACGCGCACGTCGGGTATCTCCTCGTTGGAACGGTGAACCGGCGCCTCCGCCGTGTTACCGCGCGATTGTAACACGAATGCCAAAAAGAAGTCCATAGCGGCCCTCACCCCCTTCCCCTCTCCCGGGACAGCCCTCACCCCCGGCCCCTCTCCCCTGCTCCCGCTCCGCGGGGGGAGAGGGGTGCCTGACACCCCATCGACAGCGGTTTCACGGCAGGGAAGCCCGGATGCGGCGGGGACCCCGGAGGGGAAGGACCCGCGCGCAGCGGCAGTCGGGCCGGCCCCAGGCACCCCTCTCCCCCCGGCGACAGCCGGAGGAAGGGGAGAGGGGACGGGGGTGAGGGCCGCATTCCATAACGAACCCGAGACCGATTTCGCCGTGTCCGAGAACCAGGAACGGATGCGACAGGCGCTGAGCGAGGTACGCGAGCGGCTCGGCGAGACGGTGCCGATCGTCATCGGCGGCAAACGGGAGGATTCGGCCCACACCTGGGAGCGGCCCGACCCGTCTGACACGGCGCGCATGGCGTCCCGCGCGTCCTTCGCGACGGCAGAACAGGCGGAGCGCGCCGTGCGGGCGGCGCACGAAGCGTTCGCCGGCTGGCGTGACACGCCGGCCGAGGAGCGGGCGGCGCTGCTGCGGCGCGTCGCCGAGGAGTTCGGGCGACGGCGGTTCGAGATCGCGGCGTGGCAGGTGTACGAGGTGGGCAAGCCGTGGCGCGAGGCGGACGCCGACGTGGCCGAGGCGATGGACTTCTGCCGCTTCTACGCCGACGAGATGGAGCGCCTGGCCGCGCCGCGCAAGCGCAACGTGCCGGGCGAATGGAACGAATATTTCTACGAGCCGCGCGGGCCCGCCGTCATCATCGCCCCGTGGAACTTCCCGCTCGCCATCCTGACGGGCATGGCGGCGGCGGCCCTGGTGGCAGGAAATCCGGTGGTACTGAAGCCGTCCGAGCAGTCGACGCGGGTCGGCTACTTCTTGATGGAAGCGCTCGAAGCGGCAGGGGTCCCGCCCGGCGTCGCCAACTTCCTGCCCGGCGAGGGCGAAACGGTGGGGCCGGTCCTGGTGAACGACCCGCGCGTCGCCTTGATCGCGTTCACGGGTTCCAAGGCCGTCGGGCTGTCCATCCTCAGAGACGCGGCGGAGGTGAGGCCCGGTCAGCGCGAGATCAAGCGCGTCATCGCGGAGTTAGGCGGCAAGAACGCCATCGTCGTGGACGAAGACGCGGACCTCGACGAAGCCGTGCTGGGCGTGCTCGCCTCGGCCGTCGGCTACGCGGGCCAGAAGTGCTCGGCCTGCTCGCGCGTGATCGTGGTCGGCTCGGCCTACGAGCCGTTCTGCGCCCGGCTGTCGGAGGCCATCAAGAGCATCCGGATCGGCCCCGCGGAAGACCCGGCCACGACGCTGGGCCCGGTGGTGGACCGGGACGCGCAGGAGCGTATCCTGCGTTACGGGGAGGTCGGGAAGCAGGAAGGCCGCCTGATCGGGCAAGTGGACCCGCCGGGGGGCATGGCCGGCTACTACGTACCCGCCCTGGTCTTCGCGGACTGCCCGCCGGACGGGAAACTGTGCCAGGAGGAGATATTCGGTCCGGTACTGGCCGTGCTGCGCGCCCGGGACCTGACCGACGCACTGGCCCTGGCCGAGGACACGCAGTACGCGCTCACAGGCGGTCTGTACTCCCGTTCGCCGGAGAACATCGCGCGGGTGCGACGCGAGTTCCGCGTCGGAAACCTGTACATCAACCGCAAGATCACCGGGGCGCTCGTGGACCGGCAGCCGTTCGGCGGCGCGCGCCTGTCGGGCGTGGGCTCCAAAGCGGGCGGCCCCGACTACCTCCTCCAGTTCCTCGTCCCGCGCACCATCACCGAGTCGGTCATGCGTCGCGGTTTCGCGCCCTCGGAGGAGATGTGACGCACCCCCGGCCCCCTCCCTCCGAGGGAGGGGGAGGGGACGGTGTAGCAAGGCCCGCAGATTCGATCCCACCTCCGCCCCGGTAGTCTCGTCCCCTCCCCCTCCCTCGGAGGGAGGGGGCCGGGGGGTGCGTCAGGAAACCACGGTTTCCCGCAATCGCCCGCCGATGTCGGCGCGGCGCAGTTTTTGCAGCGCGACCGCCTCGATCTGGCGCGCCCGCTCGCGTGACAGGTGCAGCGCCTTGCCGACCTGCTCCAGCGTCATCGGCGCGTCCGTCTCCTCGGTGAGGCCGTAGCGCAGCGACAGCACCTCGCGCTCGCGCGGCGTCAGCGCCCGGAGTGCGCGGCCGACTTCATCGCGCAGCACGCGGCGGAACAGGCGCGAGCCCGGCGAGTGCGTCTCCTCGGCGGGCAGGAGTTCCCCCAGACGGGTCGTGCTGTCGCCTGCCGGCGCGTCCAGCGACATCGGCTCCGGCGTCTCCGAGCGCAGCAGCGTCTCCACTTTGTCGGCGGGCATCTGCACCTCGGCGCCGATCTCGGCCGAGGTCGGCGCGCGGTTCAGGCGTGTCGTCAACGACTCGCGCGACCGCTTGATGCGGCCCAGTGACTCGACGGCGTGCGACGGCAGCCGGATGGTGCGCCCGTGGTTCTCGATGGCCCGCCCCAGCGCCTGACGGATCCAGTGGGTCGCGTAGGTGGAAAAGCGGAAGCCGCGCCGCCAGTCGTACTTGTCCACGGCATGGATCAGGCCGACGGTGCCCTCTTGAATCAGGTCCTCCATCGAGATGCCGCGGTTCTGGTACTTCTTGGCGATCGACGTGACCAGGCGCAGGTTCGCGTTCACGAGCTGTTCGCGCGCCTTCTCGTCGCCGCGCTCGGCGCGCCGGGCGAGCCGCAGCTCGTGGCACGCGGAAAGCAGGCCGCCGTTCGGCCCGTTCCTTCCGGCCACGGACGGCGCTTCGCTGAGCGGCCCTTCGCCACTGCACGGGTCCGGAAAGAACGGAGGCAGTTCGCCTTCCACGTCCGCCGCGTTGCCCGAGTTGTTTTTATTTTCGGCCGTTTCAGGCGCGGGTAATCTGGTTTGTTCCATGGTCGTTACCATACGTCACTGTACCCTCCTTCCTCTAAACGCTACACGTATACCTTCCGTTCCCGCCCGAAACCCAAACCTAAGCGGACCGTCGTCGGCGTCGTCGGGCCGGCGTTTCGGCCCCTGATCGCAGATACCCAAGACCCGGCGCCGCTAAAGCCGCGGATCTACGGGCTCGCTTTCGAGGGCGAGCACGCCGAACGCGCACTCGTGGACGTGGCGCAGGGGTTCCCGCCGCACGAACCGCTCCAGGCCCTCGACGCCGAGCGCGAACTCCTTGGCGGCGAGCGCCCGCTTGGCACCCAGCCCCCGCTCGCGCAGCCGCGAAAGGTTCCGGGGCTCCGTGTACTCCGGCCCGTAGATGATCCGCAGGTACTCCCGTCCCCGCACCTTGACGGCGGGCTGGCACTTCGGGGGCGGCAGAAAGGCGAGCGGCTTGACCACCATTCCCTCGCCTCCCGCACCGGTCTTGCGCTCCCACCACGCGACACCCGCGGCCCGGGAGGTGGCGGCGCCCGTGTCGACCGCCAGTGTCTCGGTCGCGACGAACCGCGGAGACGCCTGCGCGAGGCGGTGCAGGCTGGCGACATGCCACGCGTGGTCGCGGTCCGTCAGCGTCCGCCCTTCGATGGCAAGCAGGTGGAACGGCGCGACTTTGAGGTCATCGAGCCCGGTCACGTCCCAGCAGTAGCGCGCGTAGGCGACGGAATACGCCTCCAGGTCGGCGAGTCGGGCTGTCAGACGCGCGGCGATTTCGGCGGCGGGCGCGATACCGCGGGCCGCCCCGGCGGCAGCCGTCGCCGCTTCGGCGCCCAGGGCGGCGCGGCCCGCGGCGGCGACGGGGGCGTATTGCTCGCGCAGCAGGCCCTGCGCCTTGGCGTTCCACGGCAGGATCTCGGCGTCCAGGCAGCACCAGTCGGTGCCCAATTCTTCCCACAGGTCGGCGGCTTCGAGTGCGCGGGCGGTCTCGGCGAGCAGCGCGTTCGTCAGGGCCGCGTCGTCGAAGAACGGCCGGCCGGTGCGCGTCAGGACGGCACCGATCTCGCCCCCGGGCGCGCCGAAGCGGGCGCGGGCGACGCCGGCATCCCGGCAGACCACCAGCACGGCGCGCGAGCCCATGTGCTTCTCCTGGCAGACGACCTGTTCCACACCGCGCCCGGCGAAGTAGTCGAACGCTTCCTCGGGCCGCTCCAGGTAGTCGCCGGTTTTGGCCGTCTCGACCGGGCTCATCGTGGGCGGCAGATAGATCAGCCAGCGCGGGTCGACGGCGAAGCGGCTCATCACCTCCAGCGCCGCCGCCGCGTTGCCCTCGGCGACGAGCACGTTCCCGGCGAGCCGCGTCGTGATGCGGCGGCGCCCGGTGAAGTCGGCGATGTCGAGCAGGTCGTCGTGGCGCCACTGCTCGGAGAGGGGACGGGGGTGAGGGCTCGCACCGGCTCCGCGTACACCCGGCGCGCTGGCACCGTCACGACCTCCTTTTCCGGCCAGCGCAGGGCGGTCAGGGCGCCGCCGAAGACGCAGCCGGTGTCGAGGTTGATCGTGTTGTTCAGCCACTGCGGGGGCGCGGGCACCGGGGTGTGGCCGTAGACGACGGCGGCCGGGCCGCGGTACTCGGCCGCCCAGTCCCAGCGCACGGGCAGGCCGAACTCGTCGGTCTCCCCGGTGGTCTCGCCGTACAGGGCGAAATCGCGTACGCGGCCGGACGCGCGCCCGATCATGGTTTCTTTTATGCCGGCATGGGCAGCGGCGAGCCTGCCGCCGTCCAGCCACAGGTGTGAGACGAGGCCGTCCGTGAAGGCGACGAACCGCTGCTTGAAGGCGTCGCGCTCCGCCTCGGGCAGCGCCTCGATCTGCTGGAGCGAGTCTTTCAAGCCGTGGGTGACCTGGACGTTACGACCCTGCAGGGCGCGCATCAGCTTGTCGTCATGGTTGCCGGGGACGCACAGCGCCGCGCCCGCCTGAACGGCGTCCATGACCAACGTCGCGGTCTCGACGACCTTCGGGCCGCGGTCCACGAGGTCGCCCAGGAAGAGGAGGCGACGGCCCTCCGGGTGGCGCCACACGTTCGCGGCGTCAGGCGCGTAGCCGAGCCGCGCGAGCAGGTCGCACAGTTCGTCCTGGCAGCCGTGAACGTCGCCGACGATGTCGAAGGGCCCGGCGACGTCGCGTTTATCGGTCCAGAGCGGGACGCGGGTGATGGTGACGCCCGCGATCTGCTCCTCGCCGTCGAGGTGGTACACGTGGCGGAAGCCTTCGCGCTTCAGGCCGCGCAGGCTGCGCCGCAGTTCGCGCACGTGGCGCTCGACGACGTGCTTGCCGAAGTCGCGGTTCGGGCGACCCCGGTTGCGGTCGTGGCAGACCCGCTCCGGTACGTCGATCACGAGGGCGACCGGGACGGCGTGGAACCGGCGGGCCAGTTCCAGCAGCGGCTTGCGCGCCCCCTCCTGCACGTTCGTCGCGTCCACGACCACGAGCTTGCGCCGCCGCAGCCGGATGGCGGCCAGATGGTGCAGGGCATCGAAGGCGTCACTGGTCGCCTCCTGACTCGTCTCGTCGTCGCTCACGAGCGCGCGGAAGTGGTCGGAGCTGAGCACCTCGGTCGGCAGGAAGTGCCGGGCCGCGAACGTGCTCTTGCCGCTGCCCGACGCGCCCACGAGGACGACGAGCGAGAAGTCCGGGATCTCGATGGTCATGGCGTCTGCATTGTACGACCCCTCGGCGGCCGTTTCAAGACCCCGGGACGAACGCGGGGAACCAGGGCAGTTCTCTCGCCTCCGGCGGCCAGAGCGCGCGCAGGCGCGTCGCCAGTTCGCGCGCCGATTCGCCGAGGCCGGATAGGTGGCCGTTTCCGTCCGACAGGTCTGCGAAGGCGTTGGTCCAGGCGAGGACCTGCTGGCGGAGCGTCGAAGGGCCGCGCATCCGGTCGGCTTGAAGGGCGTCGGGCAGGCGCCGCAGGACGTGGAAGACGTGCCATCGCGCGCCCGCCTCGACCATGGCCCGGCCAAAGACGCGGTCGTCAGCCGCTGCCGGGAGATAATGGGCGAGCGAAGCCTGGTAGGTCCGGTCCAGACACGGCAGCAGGTCCGGGGGCAGGCGCTGCATGCCGCCCCAGGTGACGCGCCCGGGCATGCCCTCCAGCAGCGCGTGGCGGAAGCCGCCGCAGTCGAAGTCGAACAGGCGCGGCTTCCCGTTCCGGCGGATCAGGTCGCTCACCCCGTTCTGGTCCCCCTTGCAGAATGCCAGGAACGGACCCGGTTCCTCTTCCACGGCGCGTGTGACGTGGGCGATCTCAGACTCCACGTCCGCGTGCGGGCGCACGCCGAGGCCTAGCAGGACGGACTGGTAATGGCGACTAACCTCCTCGACCTCGCGGGCGTGGGACCGGAAGCGGCGGACGCGCGGCCACGGGTCCGTGAACAGCGGGGTGGGCGGCTCTTCGGGGGCGAGCGTGGCGCGGAAGCGGTCGTACTCGTCGGCACGCCCGACCGTCGCGCCGTGCAGGCGGCCGAGCAGCGCGGCGTGCTCCCGCAGCGCTTCCCGGGCCGCCTCGGGGTCGTCGCCGTGCAGGACCTCGTGCAGGTCGGAACCCTCGCCGTATCCGAGATCTTCCAAAACGAGGAGGCCGGCGTCCAGATCGCCGCCGAGCAGTTGGGGCGCCAGTGGCGGGTCCCCCGGGACCCGGTTCAGCAGATGACAGGCGGACCAGTCGTTCACCAGGTTGCGCACGTGGCCGAGCGGGTACTCCGCGCGCGGGCGTGCGTGCTTGACGATGATCGTGGGCGGGGCGTCCAACCCTCCTTCCGTGACGCGACACCGGAGCACGAGACTTTTTGTGGACCGATACGCGTCCGCGGTGTCCAGACGCACGTCCTGCGCCCAGAGTCCGCGGACGAAGGTTTGCGCCGCCTGGCGCAGCCGTTCCGCAGCAGACGGCACGTCGTCATACGCTTCGTGCGGCATCGGTCTCCTTCGCCTCCGCAGGCGGGCCGTAGGCGTTCGGGAAGTGCCGCTCCATGCAGCGCTCCGGGCGCGCGATCGGGGCGAACCCGACTTTCTCGTACAGCCCGTGCGCGTCGGCGGTCGCCAGCAGCCAGCGGCGGAGGCCCTGCAGGTCGGGATGCGCGATGATCGTCTCGACGAGCCAGGTGCCCAGGCCCCGCCCCTGGTATTCCGCCAGGATGAACACGTCAGCCAGGTAGGCGAACGTCGCGTAGTCGGTGATGACGCGGGCGAAACCGGCCTGGCGCACCCCGTCGTCATAGACGCCGAACGCGAGGGAGTTCTCCACGGAGCGCCTCACCACGCCGGCGGGCACGCCCCGCGCCCAGTAGGAGCACGCGCTCAGGTAGCCGTGGATGACGCCGAGGTCGAGCCGCGTTTTGTCGGTGCTGATGAGGAACGGGTCACGCCGCCACTCGTGGATCATCGCTGCCCCTTCTGCTATATCGCCGCGCGGTTCACCGTTGCGCAAGCCTTTCGCGGGTTCCTCCTCCCGGGCGAGTGACGGAGAGGCCCCGGCGGTTGAAACCGCGGGCTACCAAGGCACAAAGCCTCCTGCGGAGGCTCATAGGTCGTTGCGGCATCGCCGCCTTTTCTGCAGTCCGCGTAGGCGGCCTTCGTACACTCACAGTCGCGGTTTCAACCACCGGGGCATGCGAGTTCCGTCCGTTTAAGGACGCACCATCCCGGCTACCATAGGTCGTGAGGGTCGCCCTGCGTACCAGAAAGAGTGATTCCCCATGCACCTGTTCGCCCCCCTGAAGATCCGCGAGGTGGCGCTGCGGAACCGCATCGTCCTGTCGCCGATGTGCCAGTATTCCAGCGAGGACGGGTTCGCTAATGACTGGCACCTGGTCCACCTGGGCGGCCGCGCCGTCGGCGGGGCAGGGCTGATTCTGGCCGAGGCGTCCGCGGTCGAGGCGCGGGGGCGCATCAGCCCGAACGACTTGGGCATCTACCGCGACGCGCACGTCGAGCCGCTGCGCCGCATCACGCGCTTTATCCACGCGCAGGGCGCGGCGGCGGGCATCCAGCTCGCGCACGCGGGGCGCAAGGCCAGCACCGCCCGCCCCTGGGACGGCGGCGGGCCCGTCGAAGAGGCCGACGGCGGCTGGCGGCCCGTCGTGGGTCCGAGCCCGGTGCCGTTCGCGGACGCGTATCCGGTCCCGGAAGCCCTGGACGGAGCGGGCATCGCCGGCGTCGTCGGCGCCTTCGCGGACGCGGCGCGCCGGGCGCTGGAGGCGGAGTTCCGCGTGATCGAACTGCACGCCGCACACGGCTACCTGCTGCACACGTTCCTTTCCCCGCTCGCCAACCGGCGCACGGACCGGTACGGCGGCGACTTCGCGGGGCGCACGCGCCTGCTGCGCGAGGTCGTCGCGGCGGTGCGCGGCGTGTGGCCGGAGCGCCTTCCGCTGTTCGTGCGGCTGTCGGTCACGGACTGGGTGGACGGCGGGTGGGACGTCGACCAGTCCGTGCAGGTCGCGCGCGACCTGGCACCGATGGGCGTCGACCTCATCGACTGCTCGTCCGGCGGGATGGTGCCGCGGGCGACCATTCCGGTCGGGCCGGGCTATCAGGTGCCGTTCGCGGAGCGCATCCGCCGCGAGGCGGGGGTCGCTACCGGCGCCGTGGGCCTGATCGAGGAGCCACGCCAGGCGGATGCGATCCTGCGCGACGGTCAGGCGGACCTGGTACTGGTAGGGCGCGCGATGCTCCGCGACCCGTACTGGCCACAGCGCGCGGCCCGCGAACTCGGCCAGGATGCCCCCGTGCCCGCACAGTACGCCCGCGCCTGGCCACGCGATTAGTCGCCGGACGGCCTGACCCCGCGGCTATGGGTCTCGAAGCCGGTTCGGTTCGGCTGGCACACGCCGGGGCATCACCGGCCGGCGAACCAGGCCGGCTCGGGGGCGACGCGGTCCTGCTCGACGACGACCGTCGTGCCGCCCGGCCCGGTCAACAGGTACATCCGGTCGATGGTGTTCAGGATGAGCCAGAAGCCGTGCCCCAGCGTCCCCGCGTACGAAAAGCCGCGCTCCAGCGTCGCGCGGGGCAGGCGCTCCATCGTGATGCCCGTTCCCCGGTCCTCGACCCACACCTGCACCGTGCCCGCCGCCGGGTCCGTCCCCGCGCCGACCCACGCCGTGCCGCCGCCCGCGTGCCGGACCGCGTTCATCGACGCCTCCCCGACCGCGGTCAGCAGGTCGTGGCCGCGGTCTTTATCGAACCCCTGCTCCCGCGCTACGTCCTGCGTCCACAGCCGGAGCGCCCGCAGGGACTCTTCGGCAAGGCGGATGGGCTCGCGGGCGGACGGCAGGCGCGGCGGCAGGTCGTCCGCACTGTCGCACAGGCGCAGCTTCCCCTCGGTGACGCTCGCCAGCACGTCGCGAAGGAAGGTGCGCGTCCGCAGCTCCCCGTCGCGGAGCGCCGTCTCCGCCCGCTTGCGCTCCTCGATCTCGCGCTGCGCCTCGGCGAACAGGCGCGCGTTGTCCATCGCGACCGCCGCCTGCGCCGCCAGGCCCAGGACGGTGCGCTCCACCCGCTCGGTGAACACGCCCGGCTTCTCGTGCCCCAAGAACAGACCGCCCAGGACCCCGCCCGAGCGCGAGCAGACCGGCACCGCCAGATAGCTCGCCACGGGCAGGTGCCCGGCGGGCATCCCGTGGTACGGCGCGTTCCTGCCGTAGCGCGGGTCCTTCGTCACGTCATCGATTCGCACGACGCCGTCGCCGCGGAAGGTGGGCGCGAAGATGTCGGTGTTGCGCGGCATCGGGAACCGGGAGAACTTTTCACGGGCCACGCCCGAGATGGTGTACAGCGTGTAAGTCTCGGCGCCCTCGGTGACGTTATAGAAGAACGCGCCGAACTGCGCTCCGCTGATCTCCGTCGCGGCGTCGGTCACCGCCTGCACCAGTTTGTGCAGGTCGAGTTCCGCCGACAGCATCTGCCCGATGCGGCTGACGGTCTCGACGATCTCGGTCTCTTCGCGGAGCGCCGCTTCGGCCTGTTTCTGCTCCGCGTACAGTTCGGCGGTGCCGATGGCCGAGCCGGCCAGATTCGCCAGCGCGGTCCCCACGCGGAGGTCGGTCTGGCTGAAGCGGTGCGGCTCGCGGTAGTAGAAGACGAGGGTCCCCGTGTTCTGCGCCTGGATCGTGATCGGCAGGATCAGGAGCGCGCCGATGCCCTCTTCCCGGTACGCTTCGCGCCGGGTCGCCAGCCGCTCGTCGCGCTCGACGTCTTCGATCGGGAGTGGCGCATCCAACCGGGGCTGCCCCTGCCCGCCGGAGACCAGGTGCGCGGCGCGGTACGCCTCGGACAGGCCGGCGTCGCAGACGACCTGCCAGGTGTCCGAACCGGGGGCCATGCGCCACACGGCGTAGGCGTCGGCCTGGATGAGCTGCGTGGACAGCTCCAGCACGGCCGGAAGCACCGCGTCCAGCGACACGTTCTGCAGGAGCGCGCCGGAGGCCTGCGCCAGCAGGGCGAGCCGCGCCTCGCCGTCCCGATGGAGCCGCGCCGCCTCCTGCGCCTCGGCGTACAGACGGGCGTTGTCCACGGCGAGGGCAGCCCGCCGGGCCAGTTCCTCGGCGAAGGCCAGATCGTCGGGGCCGTAGCGCCGCCCGGACTCGTCGGTGGTGACGAAGGTGATGGCACCCAGGGTCCTCCCTCGCGCGGTCAGCGGCACGATCAGCGCCGACCGGAAGCCCACCGTCCGGAGCAATTCCGCCTGCTCCGCGTCCCGGGCGGCGGCGGCCAGCATCTCCTCGGAGATGTCCGGGTAGAGTTCCGAGCGCCCCGTGCGCAGCACGTTCGGCACTCCCCGGGGCGCCTCCGGGTCGGACGGATACCGGCGCTGCAGATCCCGTGCCCACTCCACCTTCGCCGGGTCCACATGGGCCACCGCGATCCGCCGCACCGCCCCCTCCGCGTCCGCGACGTCCACGGCGCACCAGTCGGCGAGGTCGGGGACCGTCAGTCCGGCCATGCCGGAAAGGGTGGTTTCGTAGTCCAGCGACGCCGAGAGCGTGCGGGTCGCCGCCGACAGGAACTCCAGGTCGGCGCGGCGCTTGCGCTCCGCCTCGTACAGGCGGGCGCGCTCCAGCGCCAGGGCGCACTGCCGCGCCAGTGTCAGGATGAAGGTGCTGGCGTCGTTGCTGAAGGCGCGCGCTTCGGGGAACGTGAGCGCCAGTCCGCCGATCGCCCGGCCGTCGGCCAGCAGCGGGATCGCGGCCCAGGCCTCGCCGGGGTCGTCCTCGATCTCGCCGATCTGCGGGTACCGGGAACGCCAGGCATCGCGGCTTTCCAGGAAGACCGGCTCCCCGGACCGCACGGCGTCCGTGAGCGGGGTCCGCGCGTCCAGCGGGAAGCGGCGCCACGGCCGGACCAGCGCCTCCGGGTAGCCGACCGTGCGCACCGTCTCCAGCTCGGCGCCGTCCCCCGTCAGCAGCGCCACCGAACCGGCGCGCGCGCCGAGCGCGGCGACGCCCTGTTCGACCACGACCCCGGCCACCTGGGCGGAGGTGAGGGCCCCGGAAAGTGCGGCCGTGACGGCCTGCAGGCGGGCGATCCGGTCTGCCGCGCCCGGCACGGGGCTCATACGCCCGCCGCCTCCCGGCGCGCGGCCACCAGACAGATGTCGTCCGAGAAGCCGTCGCGCGTGAAGGCGCGGGCGCCCCCGCTTGTCACCCAGCGCATCAGCGAAACCAGGCGCACCCGGGTCTCCCGCACGTCTCGCGGTCGAAGGCATCCACAGAATTGTTCAACAGGCCACTCCGTTTCGTCGCCAGGGCGCAACACGGCCACTCCCAGGCATGTCCCGTCAGCCGTTTGCCCAAGTTAGTGTACCCGCGTTCGCCCTTCCGGCCCCGCTGCCCGTCAGCCGCCGTTCCCGTCACGCGCCCCCGTGCTTTCGTCGCCGCCGCCGCCCGGCACCCAGGCCAGCCCCAGGCACTCGGGACACGGGCGCCACGACGGCATGCCGTACGTCGCGGCGGGCAGGCGCCCCCGGTCGCACGCCCGGCAGGCGCGCCACGCCCCTTCCTGCGACAGGATGCGCGCGCAGACCCGCTCCCGCAGGCCGGTCACGTGCTCCGAACTGTCGCGGACGGCGGCCCGGATCGCCTCGGCCGCCCCGGCCCCGGCGGCGGGCGGGCCGATCCGGCCCAGCGCGATCATGGCCTCGTGGCGGGGCCCGGACAGGCCGGGCTCGCCCAGGACGCCGATCAGGTCGGCCACCACGTCCGGGTCGGACACGCGCAGGTCTCCCAGGCACCGGATCAGGTCAGTCCGGCCGCCGAGGCTCAGGACGCGCTGGATCCGGTCGTCGGCGCTCTCGCTCTTCATGTGCTGCAGCCAGTCGCCGGGACCCATGCTCGCCCCCAGGCGCTGCCGCGCCTGGGCCCGCGCCCACATCGCCTTCACTGCGGCCGCGTCCCCGTCCAGGTGCGCCAGGCGGATCGAGAGCGTCCACCGCGCCGCCGGTTCGAGGTAACCCTCGTCGCCCTGCCAAAAGGCGCCGCGCCGCAGCCGCTCCTCCGGCGACAGCGGGGGGACGCCCGGCGGTGTCTCCCCGCGCGCCAGCGCGCGCAGCCGCCCGAGCAGATCGGGCGTGAGTTCGCCGCGCCGGAAGCCCGTCAGCGTCTCGACCAGGTGCGCCGCGCTGCCGTGCTCGTCGACCACGGGCGGGTAATCGCGTTGCTCCAGCATCTCCACGAGGCGCTCCAGCGGCTCCACGGCGGCAATGCGGTTGTACCAGGCGACCCGTTTCTCGCGGTCGTTGTCCTCGCGGTGGGCCTCGCGGGCGCGGGCTTCGTACGCGGCGCGCCTGAACGCGGTGCCCACTTTTTCGCCCCGGCCCCCGTCTTCCAGGAGCCGCTCCCCCTCGCTGACGGCGCAGGCGTAGGCCAGGAGCGTCTCCACCGCGCCCTCCTCGGCGTGATCCCAGTGCCGCACGCCGATCAGGCGGCGCGCGGGGGGCGACGCGTCCAGGCCGACCACGCCCTGCGCCGCCCAGTCCTCCAGCAGTTCCCTGGTGCTGGTGTCCGCGTCCGAATCGGCGGCCAGCAGATCCTCCGAGACGTCCACGAGGACGCGCGTCCCGTCCGGGTAGACCGCGAGTTCGAAGGTGTTCCTCCGAACCTCGACCAGGGCGACCTGGTGCCCGTAGCGCCGCAGCGCCGCCACGACCCCCTCGGGCGTCGGCGGCTCCGGCCCGCTTGCCAGAATGTAGTGACGTACCAGCGGCATGAACCACTCACCTCAACAGTGCGGCTCACCTGTCCTCAGCCGGTCGAACACGGCCATCTGCGTCGGCGTGCCGCGCCCTTCATCGTCTTCGTCCCCGATGCCGACGAAGGCCACGGTGTAGCCCTGGCGGCCCGCCACGCCTTCGGCCCACACGCCGAACTCCGCCCGCGTCCACTCGAAGCGGTGGTCGGGGTGGCGGAATTTGCCGGCGGGGAGGGCGGCCCAGACGCCGTTGTACTCGGCGTTGGGCGTTGTCACCACGATCCGGCGCGGGCGCGCGTGCTCGAACACGACGCGCACGAGCGAGCGGAGACGGTCCGGGTCCAGGTGCTCGATGACTTCGGTCAGTAGGGCCACGTCATAGCCGGCCAGGCGGGCGTCCCGGTAGACGAGCGAACCGTGGAACAGCGTGACGCGTTCCCGTTCGCGCTCGCCCAGGCGGTCCAGACGGAGGCGGCGCGCGGCGCGCTCCAGCGCGAAGGAGGAGACGTCCATACCCGCCACGTGTTCGAGTCCATGGACCTCCTTCCGTAGCGCCTCCATCGTCTTGCCCTCGCCGCAGCCCAGGTCGATGACCCGGCGCGCGGGCGGGTCCAGCGAGCGGGCGGCTTCTACGGCGGCCGCGATGCGCCGGTCGTTCAGGCGGGCGGGGGCTTCGAGCCGCCGTTCCGCCGCGTCGCGCGGGGCGGCGTCCTCGGCCTCCCCGGCATCGGGAACGCCCTCGATGTCGGCCAGCCGCGCGAGGGCGGCGTCGGCCAGGCGGCGCTTGTAGCGCAGGTAGCGGCGCGCGATCAGGTCCTTCTCCGGGTGGGCGTGGAGCCACCCTTCGCCCCGCCGCACGAGCTTTTCGACCTCGTCCTCCCCCACGCCGTAGTGCTTGGCGTTGTCGAGCACGGGCACGAGCACGTACAGGTGCGTGAGCAGGTCGCGCGCGGTCTGGTCGCCGGACACGGTGACGGTGTAGAGGTCGCTCTCGCCCCAGGCCGGGAAGCGCTCGTCCAGCGGCAGGCGCGTCAATTCGACGGCATAGCCCAGCGGCTCCCAGACGCGGCGGATCAGGTCCTCGCCGCCGTCGCAGTCGAGGACGTGGAGCGTCGCCGACAGGGGCAGCCGGGTGTCCGCGAGATCGGGCCGCTCCTTGCAGCGCCCGGCCAGCGCCGTGCCGAAGACCTCCCCCAGGGCGACCGACAGGAACGACGATGCCGCGTAGGGCCGGTCCGAAACGTATTGCGCGAGGGCGGCGGCGCTCCGGTTGCCGCGGACCAGGCCGACCGGATCGACCTCGACGAGCAGCGCGGCCGTGCAGCGCTCGGCCGTCGCCTCCGGGTAGAACACGCGCGCGGCGCCGAACGCGGTGGCTTTCTCGAACAACGAGGCCGGATTCTTGTGCAGCAGAAACCCCAGGTCGGTGGCGGGGAACGAATGACGCTCGGGCAATGTTGTGCAAGTGATCGTCAACAGCATGACGCTTCCTATTGTACGCCATCCGCGGACTGTTGCGCCGTTCACGATCCTGCACACGATTTGCACACGTACGCCGGCTAAGATAGCCCCATAAGCTTTCCGGTGATGCCACCGGCTTCGAGTTCGGGAGGTGTAATGATGACCGCGAACCGGGTTGTAAACATGGTGATGGCCCTGCTGACCGTTGTGGCCTGCGTGCTCGCCGCCGTGGTCGCGCGGGCGTAGTGGGAAACGGGACCGGCGTACCGGCGGCGCCGCCTTCACGAACGTGGCGCGCGCGCGCACGTCACACGACAAAAAACGGGGCCGCTTGATGCGGCCCCGTTTTTGTGTCCTGAAACTGCCTTAGCGGAGGCTGTGGTAGCCGGTCCGCTTGCCGTTCCGGTACTGGTAGTAGCCGATGCGCTTGCCGTTGCTGTAGCGGTACACGCGGTAGGTGCCGCGCGAGCGGCTGTAGCGGCGCGCGTTGTCGCGGTTCTGCGCCTTGCGCGCGTCCTCGTACTTCTTGGC
>CADCTO010000288.1 GCA_902805585.1 uncultured Armatimonadota bacterium
TCGAGTTCGCCTCGGCGCCGTTCGGGATCGTTGGGCTGGAGACGTCGCTCGCGCTGGGCATCACCCATCTGGTCAAGCCGGGCCACCTGACGCTGACCGACCTGGTGCGCCGCATGAGCACGGAACCCGCGCGCTTGCTGGACCTGCCCGGCGGCACGCTCGCGCCGGACGCGCCCGCGGACATCACCGTCTTCGACCCGGAGGCGGAGTGGACGGTGGACCCGGCGCGGTTCGTGTCCAAGGGTCGCAACACGCCGTTCGGCGGGCACACGCTCACGGGACGGGCCGTCGCGACGATCGTGAACGGGGAAGTCGTATACGAGGCGGAGGGCGAGACGGCTGCCGGAAAGGGAAACGCACGATGACGGCGACCATGACCCACGATTACGCACCTTTTGCCGAATCGAGGATTGAAGACGGGGCGGAGGCGCTGCGCGCGTCCATCGCCGCGCGGGGCTACCTGTTCTTCCGCGGGCTGGTCCCCGTGGACGACATCCAGGCGGTCCGGCAGGACGTGCTGGCGCTGTGCGCCGAGGCGGGGTGGCTCGATCCGGCCCGCGACCTGATGGAAGGCGTCGTCGCGCCGGGGAGGGAGCCGACGTCCGAGGGGCGGGAGGACTACAACGCCGTGTACCGGCGCATCCTGAAGCAGCTCCCGCGCTTCCACGCCCTGCCCGAGCACCCGGCGCTGATGCGGGCCGCGGGCGCCCTGCTCCGGAGCGACGACGTGTTCGTCCACCCGCGCCGGATCGGGAGGGTCACGTTCCCGAACAACCCGGAGGCGACCACGCCCGCGCACCAGGACCACTTCTACATCCGGGGAACCGTGGACACCTTCTCGTGCTGGGTGCCGCTCGGCGACTGCCCCGTCCCGCTCGGGGGGCTGGCGGTGCTGGAGGGCTCGCACCGGCAGGGCTTCCTGGAGCACACGGAGCGGTTCCCCGCCGCGGTCGGCGGGCGCGGCGTGCCGGTCGATCACGCGGACCCGGCCTGGCGCGCGTCGGACTTCGGCGCGGGCGACGCGCTGTTCTTCCACGCGTACACCATCCACAAGGCGCTGCCGAACCGGACGCCGGACCGCCTCCGCCTTTCGACCGACAACCGCTATCAGCGCCCGGGGGAGGACATCCACCCCGGCGCGCTGGAGACGCATCTGGGCCTGTAATCGCAAGAAAGAACGGTTTTACCACCGGCATGAAAGCCTACCTGGCGTTAGCCGACGGGACAATCTACGAGGGGACTTCGTTCGGGGCCGAAGGCCGGACCCAGGGCGAGGTCGTCTTCAATACGGGCATGACGGGGTACCAGGAGGTCCTGACCGACCCGTCGTACGCCGGGCAGATCGTCGCCCTCACCTACCCGCTCATCGGCAACTACGGGGTGAGCGTGGACGACGTCGAGTCGCGGCGCGTCCAGGTGGCCGGCTTCGTCGTCCACGAACTGTCGGAGACGTACTCCAACTGGCGCGCGTCCGAGTCACTCGACGCCTTCCTGCAGCGGCACAACATCGTCGGCATCCGCGGCATCGACACGCGCTCGCTGACCCGCCGCCTGCGGTACGAGGGCGTGATGATGGGCGCCGTCTCCACCGACGAGACGCCCGACGCGCTGGCCGCCCGCCTGCGGGAGCACGCGGACGCGAGCGCGTACGACAGCGTCGACTGGGTGCGCCGCGTGACGACGCCCGAGCCGTACACGTGGGGGCCGGAGGAGCGCGACGCGAAGTACCGCATCTCCGTGCTCGACTGCGGCGTCAAATACAACATCCTGCGCGAGCTGGAAAAACGGGGCGCGCGCACCACGGTCTTCCCCGCCACGGCGACGCCCGGCGAGCTGCTCGCGGACGACCCGGACGGCGTGTTCCTGTCGCCCGGGCCGGGCGACCCCGCGCTGCTCGGCTACGCCGTGAACACCGTCAAGGAGGTCGTCGCGACCGGGAAACCGGTCATGGGCATCTGCCTGGGCAACCAGCTCCTCGGCTGCGCGTTCGGCGGGCACACGTTCAAACTGCCCTTCGGGCACCGCGGCGCGAACCACCCGGTCAAGGACCTGCCCTCGGGGCGCGTGGTCATCACCAGCCAGAACCACGGCTACGCCATCGACGCCGACTCGCTGGCCGCCGACCCGAACGTCGAGGTGACGCAGATCAACCTGAACGACGGCACGGTCGAGGGGCTGCGGCACCGGGAGCTGCCGGTCTTCTCGATCCAGTACCACCCGGAGGCCTCGCCCGGCCCGACCGACTCGCGCTTCTTCTTCGAGCAGTTCCTGCGCAGCATCGACCAGAGGAGGGACCGGAAGTGACGGACGCGCAGCGCATTCTTTTCGAGACCAACGGCTTTCTCCGCGTCCCCGGCGCCCTGTCGGGGGCGGAGCTGGACGGCGTGCGCGCGGCGGCGGACGCGGCCGAGGCGCGCTGGCGCGCGGACGCGTCCCTGCCGGGTTCGCGCTCCGACGTGCTCCTCCAGGTGCAGGCGCCCATCGAGTACGACGACCGGCTGCTCGCCCTTTTGTGGCACCCGCGCACCTTCCCGCTCGTCCGCAGCGTCCTGGGCGACGACGTGTCGATGATCGACAACGACTATTTCATCACGCCGCCGCGCACGCCCCGGACGCACGCGGGCTGGCACCACGACGTCGGCATGCACGGCGTCTACCACCCGCGCTCCGTCCTGATGGTCAAGGTGTTCTTTCTGCTCAGCGACGTCGGCGCGGACTCCGGCGGCACCGCGCTCGTCCCCGGCTCGCACCGGCTGCCCCCGGACTTCGCGTTCCCCACCGTGGACGACGTGCGCGACATGCCGGGCATGGTCCCGATGTGCGGCGACGCCGGGGACGCTTACCTTTTCAACGGCCGCATCTACCACGCCGCCCAGAACAACGAAAGTGACACGCCGCGGCGGGTCCTGATCTACAACTACGGCCACTTCTGGATGAAGACGTGGCAGGGCTACGAGCCGTCCGAGCGCCTGCGGGCGCAGGCGCTCGCCTCGGGCGACCCCGTCCGGGCGCAGCTTATGGGCATCGGCGACGCGTACGGGCAGCGCCTCCCGGCGGGGGCCTGAAGCGATGAAGCGGCGGCAACGGTGGCCGCGCTCCGTGCTCATGGCGCTGCTGCTCGCGCTGCTGGCCGTGCCGCGCCTGGTCGCGCTGGACGCGGACACCTGGCCGGTCCTGGCGCTGCGCAACGACACCGGCATCTGGACGGACGAGGGGTTCTACACGTACAACGCCCGCAACGCGGTCCTGTTCGGCAAGGCCGAGATGGACGAGTTCAACAACCGGAACCTGTCGCCGGTTCTGGACGCCGCGCAGCGCGCGGTCTTCCGCACCTTCGGCGTCGGCCTGGTGCAGGCGCGGGCCATCTCGGTCGTCTGCGGCCTGCTCGCGCTCGGCTTCTTCTTCGACGCGATGCGCCGCGTGTGGGGCCTCCGGATCGGGATAACGGCGCTGCTGCTGCTGGGCGCGGAGGTGACGTTCATCCTGTACAACCGGCTCGCCCTGATGGAGACGCCCTCGACGCTCGTGCTCTGCGCCGCCCTGTGGGCGCTGACCCTGTCCTCGCCGGCCGGCTGGGCGCTGGCGGGCGCGCTGGCGGCCGGCGCCGTCGCGTTCAAGACGACGTTCCTGGTCTTCCTGCCGCTGCCGGTGCTGGCCTGGCTGTGGCGCAGCTCCGAGACGAAGCGCCTGGTGCGCCGGCCGGCGTACTGGTACGTCGCGGGCGCGGCGCTCGGCGCCGGCCTGTATCTGGCGCTCTGGGGCATCCCCCGCGGTCCCGAAATATGGCGGATGAACAACTACTACCGCACCCGCCAGGTGCAGCCGCGCTCCGTGAAGCAGGCGGGAGATCTGGTGCATCGAGCGACGATGGGCTACAAGCGCGGCATCCTCCAGTTCCTGGAAACGCGCACGCCGGTCCTGACGACGCTCGCCCTCGTCGGCCTGCTCGCCGTCCCGGTCGCGCGCGGGAGGCGGGAGGCGGGCGCCGCCGCCTTGCCGTCCGACCGCGCGGCGCGGCGGCGCGACGTCGGGCGCGTCCTGTGGCTGTGGGCCGGGCTCAGTTTCGCCGCGCTCGCCCTTTCGCGCTACTCGCCGTCCCGCTACTACCTGATCGCCTACCCGGCGCTCGCCGGGCTCGCTGCCTTGGCCCTGTGGCGCCTCGTCCCGCTGTGGCGATGGGCGCGGGCGCACCGCGAGTCGTGGTGGGCGCTGCCGCTGCTGCTGGGCCTGTGGGCAGTGCCGGATTTGATCGCGGAGGTCCTGTGGGCGTCCACGTCGTCGCCTGCCCTCTTCTGGGGCGCGTACACACTCCTGGTCGCGTCGGGGGCGCTCGCGCTGTGGCGGCTGCTTCCGCGGCGGCGCCTGCTCTGGGAGCGGCGAAGCGCCCTGCGGCCGGCGGCGCTCTTCGGCATCCCGGCCTTTTTCCTGTCCTACCACCTGCTCCTGCCGGCCGTGTACGTGTTGCCGCCGGTACAGCCGTACGTGGGCCGCGCGGCGCAGGTGCTCGCGGCGCTGCTCACGGCGGGCATCCTGTACGGCCTGCTCCGGCGCCCCCGGCGCGCCGCCGCGCCCCGCCCCCTCGCCCTGGCGATGCTCGCGGTCTTCCTGATGGTAAGCCTGGGGCAGTGGGCGGCCTGGTACGCGACGCGCGGCTATCGCACGCGCGACGTGGCGCGGGAACTGGCGGGCGTTGTCGGCCCGCACGAGGTGCTGCTCGGGGACTGGGCGCCGAACCTGTGCCTGGACAACACGCGGCGGGCCGTCCCCGTGCTGATCCACCTCGCCAACTGGGAGGACCCCGTGCGGCGGTTCGACGCGGCCTACGTGCTGGTGACGCAGACGCCCGTGCCCGTGCGCTTCTGGCGGCGCACCGCGCCCGAAGTGGTCGCGCCGGGCAACATCGTGCGCCGCATCGAGATCCACGACCACCACCTGTATCTGTACCGCGTGCCGCCCGAGTCCCGCGCTGGAGCGGTCGCGCGGGGCGCCGAGCCGCGTCGTCCCGATGCGCCGCCTGAAGGGGCGCTCTAGATGCGGACCGTCGTGACGACCGAGGAAGCGCCGGCGCCGGCGTGGGGCGGGTTGATCCTGCTCTCGTGCGTCCTGATCTGGGGCGTCAACGCCGTCGCCTTCAAGGTGGGGACGAACGGGCGCGGGACCTTCGACCCGATCCTGCTCAACGGGCTGCGCTTCCTGCTGGTGGCGCCGGTCATCACGCTGATGGTGGCCGCCTACCGGCCCGGCGACCTGCGGATCGGCGACCGGCGCGACGTGTTCCGGTACCTGTGGTTCAGTCTGGTGTCGGTCGCGCTCGGCGAGACGCTGATCACGCTGTCGCTGCGCTACACGTCGGTGGCGAACATGACCCTGCTCGGGCCGGGCACGATCCCGCTGTTCACGGCGTTCTGGGCGGTCGCGCTGCGCGAGCAGACGCTGACGCGGCTGGGCTGGGTCGGCGCGGCCGTCGCCCTCGTGGGGGTGGGGCTGGTGGCGGCCTCGGGCCGCTACGGGCTGCGCGTGGACGCCCGGTCGCTCCTCGGCGACGGCCTCGCGCTGTCCCGGTCGTTCATCCACGGGGCGTACCTGCTGCTCCTGACGCGCGCGCTGCGCGAGCGGCCGGTGCTCACGGTGACGGTCTACAACGTCGTCTTCGCCGCGCTGTGGCTGCTGCCGTACGTGCTGTGGCGGGCGCTGTCCGGCTTCCGCTGGGGCGAGGTCCCGGCCGCGGCCTGGTGGGCACTGGGCTGGACCGTGCTGCCGACCACGGTCTACGGCTTCCTGGCCTGGAACTGGGGCATGCGCCGCGTCGGGGCGGTCGCGGCCACGAACCTGATGTACCTGCTGCCGGTCTGCGGGGCGGCCGCCGCCTGGCTGATCCTGGGCGAGCCGATGACCTGGGGCCAGGCGCTCGGCGGCGTGGTCATCATCGGCGGGATCGTGCTGCTGCGCTGGGACACGTTGGTGACCGCGGGCATCCACATCAACCTGCCGCGCCTGCGCCTCCCGTGGCGGGGCCGGTGACCCGGGGGTCTCTCGGACGGCAGGTCAATGACACCGGCGAACCAGGCCTTAACGTGAGACAAGGGCGCGGATAAAGCGCCGGAACATATTCTGATATGCCAAGAAATCCAGACATCCATAAAGTAATGGTCATCGGCTCCGGGCCGATCGTCATCGGGCAGGCCGCCGAGTTCGACTACGCCGGGGCGCAGGCCTGCCGCGCGCTGCGCGAGGAGAACTGCTCGGTCGTGCTCGTCAACTCCAACCCGGCCACCATCATGACCGACGTCGAGATGGCCGACCGGGTCTACATCGAGCCGCTGACGCCCGAGTTTTTGACCAAGATCATCGCGCGCGAAAAGCCCGACGGCCTGCTGCCCACCCTGGGCGGCCAGACCGGCCTGAACCTGGCGACGGAGCTGGCGACCCGCGGCATCCTGGACGACCACAACGTCAAGCTGCTCGGCACGCCGCTGCGCTCGATCACCCGGGCCGAGGACCGCGAGCGCTTCCGCAAGCTGATGCGCCAGATCGGCGAGCCGGTCCCCGAATCCTGGATCATCGAAAAAGACGGCGAACTGCAGGACCTGTCCCGCCAGCCCGACCTGCCCTGGCCGCTCATCATCCGGCCCGCCTACACGCTGGGCGGGAGCGGCGGCGGCATCGCCCACACCCCCGACCAGCTGCTGGAGATCGCCCGGCACGGCATGCGCCTGTCCCCGCGCCACCAGGTCATGGTCGAGCGCTGCCTGGTCGGGTGGAAGGAGATCGAGTACGAGGTGATGCGCGACGCCAACGACACGTGCATCACCATCTGCAACATGGAGAACCTGGACCCGATGGGCGTCCACACCGGCGACTCCATCGTGGTCGCGCCGTCCCAGACGCTGTCGGACAAGGAGTACCAGATGCTCCGCACCGCCAGCCTCAAGATCATCCGCGCGCTCGGGATCGAGGGCGGCTGCAACGTCCAGCTCGCGCTCGACCCGCGCTCGTTCGGCTACTACATCATCGAGGTCAACCCGCGCGTGTCGCGCTCGTCGGCGCTGGCGTCCAAGGCGACCGGCTACCCCATCGCCCGCGTGGCGGCCAAGATCGCCGTCGGCCTGCACCTGGACGAGATCCCGAACCCGGTCACCGGCAAGACCCTGGCCTGCTTCGAGCCCGCCCTCGACTACTGCGTCGTCAAGATCCCGCGCTGGCCGTTCGACAAGTTCACCAGCGCCGACCGGCGCATCACGACGCAGATGAAGGCGACCGGCGAGGTCATGGCGCTGGACCGCTCGTTCGAGTCCGCGCTGATGAAGGCCGTCCGCTCGCTGGAGATCGGCGTCCAGTCGCTGCGCTACAAGGGCGCGGGGCAGTGGACCGACATGCAGGTCGAGTCGCTGCTCACGACGGCGACCGACGAGCGCCTGTTCGCTATCGCCGAAGCCTTCCGCCGGGGTATGATGGTGGAAGAGGTTGCCGGGCTCGCCTACTACGACCCCTGGTTCCTGCACAAGATCCGTAACCTGGTCCAGATGGAGACGCGCCTCAAGCAGGCCGCCGCCACGTTCGAGAGCGAGGCGGGCGACGCGCTG
>CADCTO010000289.1 GCA_902805585.1 uncultured Armatimonadota bacterium
ACGTACGAGAAACGTCCCCCGCGCCCGAAGGCGAGCGACTGGGCGGGCGGCCCGGTGCGCGCGCCCCGCTGCTTGTCGAGCGCCCCGCCGGGCCCCACGCGGAACGCGGAGATGTGCCCGGACCGACGGTTGCCCTGGTCGAGTTGCCACTGGGTGGCGGCGTAGACGAACGGCCGCCGCGCCGGCGCGGCCGTCACGAAGCGCGGGTACCTGCCCATCTCGACGGGCGGCGCCTTGGTGCGCGCCAGCATGCCGTCGGGGCCCACCCGGTAGGACCGGATCCCGTCCTGGCAAAGCACGTAAGCGTAAAGTTCCGGGTCCCGCGCGCTTCTGGTTGCCAACATCTGCAGCTACCTTCTGGTCCTCAGACCGATCCGGGGGTAAATCCCACCGCCGTCTACGGATCACTTCCCACGAACTGGCACGTGGCACCGACGGCCCCGAGTTGAACGCACGGGACTGCGCCTTTCGGGTAGCAGCCCATTTTGAGGGCGGGGCTGTCGGGCGGCACGCGGAAGTCGCGGGTCAGGTAGTCCCGGAACACGAACGGCACGCTGCGGCTGCCGGCCTCAAGCTTCAGCTCCCGCCGCACGGCGTCCAGGGTCGGGTACCGCTTGTGCCGCTTCCACGTCACGCCCCAGTGGAACAGACCCTGCCCCTCCTGCGCCGCGTACAGGTTGTTGGCGAACCGAATATTGAGCCGCTCCAGCGTCAGGCCGGCTGGCTCGCCTTTGGCGTCCTTCGCCCGGTACTCCGCCGCCGGATGCGGGATCGCAGTGGCATCCGGTTTCTCTTTACTTCCCCCACGCGCTCCGCAGTTCGTGGACGTCGAGCCGGCTGAAAGCGACCGCCCCGCCGCCCCGCGCCGAGACGGAAAGCGACTGATCCTCCGGTTTCAGGTTGACCGGCATGGGGACGAACGTGAGGCCGTCGCTGGCGAATACCTCCAGGCCGGCCCGGTCGGCGAAGATGGCCACCCGCTGTTTCCCGTCGCGCGGCAGCGGCGCCGGGGCGCGGTGCCCGTTGACGACGATCTCCTGCTTCACGGCGTCGAACACGACCGGCACGCCGCGCACGGTGAAGGCGATCTCGCCCGCTCCCCCCGGCCCGAACTCGGCGCGGATCTCCAGCAGCTCGCCCCGGACCGAGGCGAGCGGGTTCGCGCCGCCGGGGGCCAGCGAGAACGCCTTGCGCGTGTGCGACCGGGCGCGCAGCGATTCGAGTTCCTTCACCGGGGTCCACGTCAGGCGCGGGCCGTCCGGGGTGCCGACGAGCCGCAGGTGCAGGGGCAGGCTCATCGACTGGTTGAACGGCATGCCCGGCGTCGGGGTCTGGAACCAGCCGATCTGGATGCGGCGACCGTCGGGGACGTCGCTGTAGGTCTGCGCGGCGTAGAAACCCCGTCCGCGGTGGCCGGGCAGGTTAGCGGTTTCGGCAATGAACGTCGTGCCGTCGAAGGTGCCGACGGCGTACTCGCTGTTCGCCCCGGTCAGCACCCATTTCCGTCGCGACGCGTCGCCGTCCAGGGGCAGTTCGAAGAGGTCGGGACACTCGAACAGGAACGCGGTGTCGGGTTTACCCTCGGCCACGCTGGCGAGCGTCCAGTCGCGCAGGTTCGGTGACGTGAAGAGGTGGGCGGTGTGCCGCTTCTCTTTTTCCACATAGAGGACCATGACCCAGCGCTTGGTCGGCTCGTGCCAGACGACTTTGGGGTCGCGGTCGCCGGGCGCGATGTTCTTCACGACGGGGTTGCCGGCGTACTTGGTGAAGGTCCGGCCGTCGTTGCTGTAGGCGATGCACTGGACGGACGGGTCCCCCGCGGCGGTGTAGATCAGCACGAGCGGCGGCCTGCCGTCTTTGCCGAAGCCGCTCGTGTTCTTCCAGTCCACCACGGCGCTGCCGCTGAACATGGGGCCCAGGTCGTCCGGGTACAGCGCCTCGCCGTGCTCCGTCCAGCGCACGAGGTCGCGGCTCGTCGCGTGCCCCCAGTGCATGTTGCCCCAGTTCCAGCCGTACGGGTTGTGCTGGAAGAACAGGTGGTACTCGCCGTTGTAAAACACCAGCCCGTTCGGGTCGTTCAGCCAGCCGCGCCGGGCGGAAAAATGGAACTGGGAGCGCAGCGGCTCGCGGTACAGGTTTTCCGCGCCGCGCAGCGTGTCGCCCTGCGTGATCTGTTCCAGCGCGCGCGAACCCTCCGGGAGCTGGTCCGCGGAGACCGCGAGCGTCTTGCCGCGCCACGCGCCCACGTCCAGCGGCGCCCACCAGTCCGGCTGCCCCTCGTCTGCCAGCTCGACCTCGAAGCGACGTTCGGCCTTGCCGTCCACGCGCACGGTCACCAGGCGCTTCGTGGCGCCGTTCTGCACCGGGAAGTGGAGCCAGCGGTGCGTCGCTACGACGGCCCGTTCGACGTTCGCCCGCAGTTTCGCGGCCAGCCGCGGCGGCTTCGTGTCGGTAAACCGGATGTCGTCCACGTTGATGTGCCCCCAGCCGCCATCGGCGTCGTCCACGATCTCGATGCGCGCGGTCTTGCCGGCCAGATCGCTCACGTCCCAGCCGCTCGGGGCAAGCTGCTCGCTGCCGCCGGGCTGCGTGTTCGGCCCGGTCGCGGTGCGGACGACCTGTCCGTCGACGATCAGGTTCATGCACGTCTTCCCCGCGTGGCCTCCCCCGCCGATGAGAAACGCGATGAACTTCCGGTTGATCGGGAAATCCGGCGACCTCAGCCGGCCGCGCGCGTTGTCGCCGCCGTGGTACGAGTTTGCCAGCCCCTTCCCCGAAAACCCGGTGACGGCCATCTGGCCCGGCAGCGTGCCCGGCGCCGGGCGGCCCCCGAACGCTCCCCCCTCGATTTTCCACAGGCCATAGCTCTCGCCCTCGAAATCGGCGAAGGGGGTGGCATCCGCGGCGTGAACGCCCGCGGCCATGCCGATACCGACGGCGGCGAAGAGCACGGGGAGACAGGTCTTCATAACGGGATAGTTCCTAATCTTGGACCGCGGCGGCGCCCGCCAGAACGGCCTGCGCGGCGGTCAATGCGGCACCTCCTCGTGGTGGCGCAGCTCTTCTTCGTACGGCTCGGTGTGGATCGTGACATACGTGTTCGGCAGCGTGTCCCGCACCCGGTCCTCCAGCTCCTCGGTCAGCGCGTGCGCGGCGCGCAGCGACATGTCGTCGTCGACCTGGATGTGGACGTCGATGTGGCGCTGCGATCCGGCCTTGCGCGTGCGCAGCTTGTGGTACCCCAGCACGCGGCGGTCGTCCTTGAACACGTCCTCGACGGCGCGCACTTCGGCGGGCGGCAGGACGGAGTCGGTCAGCGGCAAGAAGGCGTCGCGCGTCAGGTGATAGGCCGTGCGGAAGATGAACCCGGCGATCACCAGGGCCGCCAGCGGGTCGAAGAAGGGTATGCCCGTCAGCCGGACCAGCAGCAGGCCGACGACCACGCCCACCGACGTCCACACGTCGATGCTCAGGTGGTGCGCGTCCGCCGCGAGCGCGAGCGAGTCCGTGCGCCGGGCGACCGCGAAGAGGTGGCGCGCGATGACCGTGTTCACCACGGCGGACACGGCCATGACCGCCATGCCCCAGCCCAGCCCGTGGGGCGCGGCCCCCTCGATCAGGGCCCGGACCGCCTCGAATACGATGTAGGCGCCCGCGCCGAAGATGAGCAGCGCTTCCAGGGCGCCCGAAACGGACTCGAACTTGCCGTGCCCGAACGGGTGCATCTCGTCCGGGGGCGCGTCCGAGGCGCGCACGGCGAAGAGGGCGATCACGGCGGCGACCAGATCGGTTGCCGAATGGACGGCCTCGCCCAGGATCGCGACCGACCCGGTCCACAGGCCGACGCCGAGTTTGAGCAGCGTGAGCAGCGTGTTCGAGACGACCGAGAGCCCGGCGGCGCCCACTTTTTCCGCGACCATGGATACCCCAACCCCACCGCGATCTGGGCCGCGCCGCAGGCGCGTTCACCTGATCCCCGGGCGGCGGGCCGTTTGAAAAATATAGCACGCTGCCCCGGCAGTGTCAACACGGGGGACGACGGGCACTTCGCGCAAAACCCACACGCCGCCGGGCAGCCCGGACGCCGCCGGTTCCGGCTTGATTTTTTTCCCGTCTCGGGATATTATGGCGTGTTTCTTGCACCGATCCCCGACAGACATTCACCATCGGACCCGATCATGCTAGACGTAAACGACGTCCAGCCGTCGCCGGCTGTGGCGCAAACAGGGGGGCGGACACACCCCGTCCCAGGCACCGCGACCCCTCCCGGGACGGCGGAGATCGAGTCGCCGCCCCGCAACGAGCGGGACGAGGCCTCCAACACGTTCGTCGTGTTCGCCTTCCTCTGGGTCGTCGCGACGTTCTTCCATCAGGCCACCTACAACCAGTGGGTCACGTCGCCCAAAGGCGCGGCCGTGCTCGCGGCGGCGGTGTTCTTTCTGCTGCGGCCCGTCTCCGTCGGCCGGTTCGCCCTGTTCCTGGCTTTGGACGCCTACCACGTGGCTTCCCTCACCCCGTATACCCCCAACCACATCCTGCTCACCGCCCTCATCAACGTCACGATCCTGGCCGCCATGGCCTGGTCGTACGTCAGGGCGGGCCGGCGGCCGGTTTCGGGCGGCGAAGTCCTGGAAGCCTTCGCCCCGGCGGTCCGGATCGAGCTGCTCATGCTCTACTTCTTCGCGGTCCTGCACAAGCTGAACGTCGACTACTTCAACCCGGACGTGAGCTGCACGGCGGACCTCCTCACGACGATGACGTACCGCTACCCGTTCCTGCCGGTCTGGGACTGGATGCGCCCGATCGCCATCGTGGGCGCGCTCATCATCGAAGCCGCCATCCCGATCCTGCTCTTCGTCCGCGGGACCCGGGCCTACGGGATCGTGCTCGGAATGGCCTTCCACCTCTTCCTGTCCCTGCACCCCGAGGTCGGCCTGTACAGCTTCTCGGCCATGCTGTTGCCGCTGTTCTTCCTGTTCGCCCCCGCCGGGTCCGCCGGCGCGCTGCGGCGGAGCTTGCGCGAACCGTTCCGGCGGCTCGGGATGCCCCCCTTGCTCGTGAACGTCCTGCTGGCGGCGCTGCTGTCGCTGCCCGCCCTGGCCGCGCTGCTGAGCCGCCGCGGCCCCTTCGCCGGCCACCCGCTGCTGCAGCCCTACCTCTGTGGCCTGTTCGTGTGGCTCGCGTACGCGCTGCCGGTGATGTTCCTGTTCCTCCGGACGGTACTCTCCCGCCGGACGCGGGAGGCCGGGTACCGCCAACTGTTCCGACCCGCCTTCGCCCCCATCCTGGTCTTGCCGGCGCTCATGTTCCTCAACGGCATGAGCCCCTACCTGGGGTACAAGACCGAGACCTCGTTCTCGATGTTCAGCAACCTGCGCACCGAGGGCGAACGCTCGAACCACTTGTTCGTCCCCCAGAGCCTGAAAATGGCCGGGTTCCAGGATGACCTGGTGCGCATCGTGCGCAGCTCCGACCCGTACCTGCGGGGGCTCGCCGACCAGAAGCTGCTGCTCCCCTACTTCGAGCTCCGGCGGCGGGCGAGCAACTCCCCGCCCGACTTTTCGGTCGAATACGTCCGCGGCGGGCGGCGGGTCGTCGCCACGAAAAACGACCCGGGCGCCGGCGGCGATCTGTTCACGCCGTACCCGTGGCTCCTGACCAAGCTGCTCCAGTTCCGCCCGGTCGATCTGGAAGGCCCCCAGAAATGCCGGCATTAGCGGTCCGCCGGTCGGGATGCCGTGGTTCTTTGGCACCTCGGTGCCGATGATAGCCGTATGATACGCGGGACGGACGCGTCGAAGCGCGTCATCGCATCCACTTCGGGAACGACAAGCACGGGACGGGTATGACGAAGAAGGAAAACGCGCGCCTGGACTTCCTGGACAGCCTGCGCGCGCTCGCCGCCCTCGGGGTCCTGTTCCACCACGCCTACCTGCAGGTATGGCCGACCGAGTACGGGCGCTGGCCGGCGGCCGGATGGGAGCGGACGCTGACCGGGTGGCTCGCCTACGGCAACGTGCGGGTGGACCTGTTCATCGTGCTGTCCGGCTTCTGCCTCATGCTTCCCGTCGTCCGCGGCGGGGACGGCAAACTCCGCGGCGGCGTCGGGAGCTTTTTCGCGCGCCGCGTCCACCGCATCCTCCCGCCGTACTACCTGGGCGTCGCCTTCTCGGCGCTCCTGGCGGCGTTCGTGGTGAACCGGGAGACCGGGAGCCACTGGGACGTCAGCGTGCCGGTGACGTGGGAAGGGATGCTCGCCAACGTGCTCCTGATCCAGGACGTGTTCCGGCAGGGCTCCATCAACCACGCCTACTGGACGCTCGCCGTGGAGATGAAGCTGTACGTGCTGTTCCCGCTGTTCGTGCTGAGCTGGCGGCGCTTCGGCGCGGTGCCGACCGCCCTGGGGATGATCGGGCTGGGGTACCTGGCGTACTTCGGCGTGGCCGGCACGAAATGGTGGGGGCTGCGCCCGCACTTCCTGGCGCTGCACGCGCTGGGCATGCTGGGCGCCACGATCGCCTTTTCGGCCGAAGGCGCGACGGCGGCGGCGGCGCTGCGGCGGCGCGTCCCCTGGGGCGCGGCCGCGGCGGGCGCGGCCGCGGGCTTCATCCTGCTGTGCAGCCTGCTGGGATGGGAACGGGCGATGAAGAACCTGGGCCCGATGGATCTCCTCGTGGGCCTGGGCGCGATGTGCCTGCTCGTCGCCGCCGCGCGGCCCGGCCCGAACCGACTCTGCGCGGCGCTGAGCTGGAAGCCGCTCGTGTTCCTCGGGACGTTCGCCTACAGCCTGTTCCTGATCCACGCGCCGCTGCTCCAGGTCATCTGGCAGTACGCGCTGCGCCCGCTGCACCTCAGCGACATGGCGACCTTCTGCCTGCTCGTCTTCGGCGGGACCCCGGTCATCTGCGTGGTGGCCTACGGCTTCTACCTGGTCTGCGAGCGGCCCTTCCTCAACCGGAAGCCTGCCCCCGCGGGCGGCGCCGCCGCGGGGGACGCGCCCCGGGCCAGCAGCGGCCAGGAACCCCGGCCCGTATCCGACTCCATATCACCGAAGTCCAACTCCATGTCGCCATTCGGCAATGCAGGTTTCGACGCCGGCTTTGTGACCTCGTCAATCATCTTCTCCCACATTTCCTCCCTTTGCCTCCTCTTCTGGCCGCTTATACTGTTTCCAACCCCACTCGCCGCGTCTCGTGAATTGCGGGCTGCTCCTGAGCTTGCCAATCCTCGCAGGGCCTCCTCTCCCATTCGCCCTTCCTCTGTTGCCTTCTCTCGAATTTTGCGTGGATCCTCTTCTCGGCGAGTCCATTCTGCAGTGTGTTTGTAGGTATGCCTACTCGGAAATGACGGAAACTGTGCTGGAATATACCGCCTCTGTTTCTTATCCTCTACACCGCTTAACGCTGCTCCGAGCACTGGCGACAAATGTGGTTCTAAAGCGTCTTCAGGCGGTGGTGTTGGTAGCGATGGCTGTGAAACATTTGGGGGTATTTTGGGTCGCAAGTGTGGTGTTAATGAGGTCATGGTGAGGTTTTGCATAGAGAGCGCATAGCTAAAGTCCTGCGGT
>CADCTO010000290.1 GCA_902805585.1 uncultured Armatimonadota bacterium
GACGCTGGCCTGGGACAAGGAAGCGCTGCCCGGCGGCCTCAAGAGCTGGGGCGACCTGCTGGAAGCGCCGGCGCGCGGCAATTTCACGGCCTACGGCTCCTACTACATGGGACTCTTCACCTTTGCGGCCATCAAGGCTGCGCGCGAAGGCAAGGCCGGCCAGGCCCGCCAGATGGTCGAGAATGATCTGGATGGGGTGCTCAATTACGCTAGGGAGCACCGTGACGCGGTGAGGTACTGGTGGAACGCCACTCCAGACGCGGTGCAGGCATTCCTGAACAAGAACGTGGTCGCCGGCTCGCTGCACGGGAACGGACTGCTTGCCCCCATACGCGACAAGAAGCCGATCGACTTCGTCATCCCGGAGCGCGACCGTGCCTACGTGCAGCTCTTCTGGCTGGTGCCCAAGGGCTCCAAGAACAAAGACGTGGCCGAAGCGGCGCTGAATCACATCACCGGCAGCACGTTCCAGTGGAACCTGGCCAGCAAGAGCGGCGAGCTGGCGACGCACCTCCCGGAAGCTGCCGAGCAGATCGGGGCGCAGGACAAGCTGTGGGGCCGTGTCTACCCGTCCGCCGCGCCCGACTGGGCCAACCTCAGCTACTACCCCTACGAGTTCTACGACAGGAACGACAAGAAGATCGCGGACTTTTGGAACCGGGAGGTCCTGCGCAAGGGATGATGCCGCCGGCCGTGGCGCCGGCCGTCGCGCTGGCCAATGTCTGCAAGCGGTACGCCCACGCCGCCGCACCCGCGCTGGACCACCTCTCGCTAGAAGCGCGTGAGGGCGAGTTCCTCTTTCTCCTGGGACCGAGCGGCTCCGGCAAGACGACGGCGCTGCGCCTCATCGGCGGCTACGAACACCCCAACTCTGGCGAAGTGCGGCTGGGCGGCGCGCTGGTCAACGCCGTGCCCGCGCACAAGCGCAACGTGGGCATGGTCTTCCAACACTATGCCCTCTTTCCGCACCTTTCTGTGGGGCAGAACGTGGCGTTCGGCCTGCGCATGCGCGGCGCCGCGCGGCGAGAGCAGCAGGCCGCCGTGGAGTGGGCGCTGGACCTGGTGAGATTGCCGGGCCTGGCCGGGCGCACGCCATGCGAGCTGAGCGGAGGTCAGCAACAGCGCGTTGCCCTCGCACGCGCGCTGGCCTTCCGTCCCAGGCTGCTCTTGCTGGACGAGCCGCTGGCCAACCTGGACCGTCACCTACGCGATGAGATGCGCCTGGAGCTCAAGGCGCTCCAGCGCCGGCTAGGCGTCACCACCATCTTTGTCACGCATGACCAGGAGGAGGCGCTCGCGCTCGCCGACCGTGTCGCCGTGCTCGACGGTGGCCGCCTGGAGGAAGCCGGCACTCCCGCGCAGCTGTACAACCACCCGCGCAGCGCCTTCGTCGCCCGCTTCATGGGCGAAGCGACGCTGCTGCCGGCACACCTGGGGGCGCTGCTGCCGGACGGCACGAGGCTGGCCGCTGTGGCAGGCGCGCCGCTGGCGGTACGCCCGCCCGATGGCGCGACACAAGGCGACACCGTCACCGTATGTCTACGTGCGGAGCGCTTCATCCTCACCAATCCGGATGAAGCGCCGACCACGCCGACCACGCCGACCACGCCGGCCACAGGTGTAGGCTGGCCCGGCACGGTGCAGCTTGTCACCTATTTGGGCGCGCGTGCCCTGGTCCTGGTGTCGCTCGATGCCGGCCCGACGCTCCGGGTGCTCAAGCCATGTACCGGCACAGCGGTGCCGTGGGAGGCGGGGGATCGGGTGGCGGTGCGGTGGGGCGCCGCCCCGCCGCACTGCCTGCGAGGGACCGTGTGAACGAGCGTCGGGCTGGCCGTGATAGTGGTAGCGGCTCTGTCGGCTGTATGTTGCTGGCGCCTGCGATCGCGGTGC
>CADCTO010000291.1 GCA_902805585.1 uncultured Armatimonadota bacterium
GCGGCGGGCGGGAGGCCGGAAAGCGGCGGCAGGGGCGGGGTCTGTTGCGACGGCACGCGAAGGTTGGTCGAAGTCGTCACGGCGTCCTGGGGCATCTCCACGCCCATCCGTCGCAGCGTCCCGGCGAACGTCACGCGGCGCGCCTGGAGCGCGCGGTACGCGAAGATCGCCATCGCGGACAGGAGCGCGAGGCCGGCCATCCCCGCCAGCCAGTCCGGCCCGCGCGGGCTCGCCTCCGGGGCGGGCTCCGCGGCAGCCGGCAGCTTCGTGGGCGGCGGCACCGTTACGCCGGTCCCCGCCGGGGCGGCGACCGGCGCCGGTGCGCCTTCCAGCGCGAGGACCACTTCCGGCGTCCCCCCCCCCGGCGGGCGCGGCGCCACGATCACCTCGCGCGTCACCTTCTCCCCGTCCGGGCCGATGGCCGCGCGGACGGTAGCCGGCCCGCGTCGCACGGCGTGAAAGACCACTCTGCCGTTGTCCGGTCCCGTCAGTACGCGTTCCTGCCGGGCGCCGCCGGCGTCCACCAGTGTCACCATGGCGGACGTGGCCGGTTCCCCGCCCCGCCCCGTCACGTTGACCGCGAACTGCCGCACCCGGGAGAAGTCGTTGAGGGCCGCCGTGATGGTATCGCCGTTCGCCAGCCCTGCTACGGGGAACACGGCCAGTGTGCCGTTCTCCTCGCGCAAAACGTGGAGTTCGCGCGTGTCCGGCATGAGCGTCACCAGCGCCGTCTGCTGCGGCGGCGCGATCTGCGACACCGCGCCGACGCGCCTGTTCCTGCCCACCGTCCAGTAGGCGTAGCTGCCGGGGTGCGTGGGGGCGAGCGTCGCCCGGCGGGGCGCGATCCTGGTCTCCGGCACGATCGTCGGGCCGGCCGTCTCCTGGGCCGCCGCCGGAAGGCGTCCGGCGGCGGCCCACCATGCCGCGACAACGGCGGCGGCGATGCACGCGCGGTTCATAAGTCGGTCACCGTCTCCTCATACAGCGTGCGGCGCGCCCGGGGCAGCCGGTCCCGTACGTCGCCCGCGATCACGCCCGCCGTGCCCATCTCTCGCGCGGCCAGTTCGCCGGCGAGCGCGTGCAGGTACGCGCCCGCGCGGGCCGCGTCGTACGCGTCCAGGCCCTGCCCCAGCAGGGCCGCGATCACGCCGGTCAGCACGTCGCCGCTCCCCGCGGTCGCCAGCGCGGCGCTGCCGGGCCGGTTCACACCCAGGCGACCCGCGCCGGGCGCGGCCGGCCCCGCGATCAGCGTGCGCGCGCCTTTGAGCAGCGCGACCGCGCCGAAGCGTGCGGCGCATTCGCGGGCAGCCCCCGCCCGGTCCGCCTGGACGGCCTCCGTGTTTTTGCCCAGGAGCCGCCCCATCTCGCCGGGGTGCGGCGTCAGCACCGCCGGTTCCGCGCGTTCGCGCAGCGCGTCGGGCGCGTCCGACAGGGCGTTCAGCCCGTCGGCGTCGACGACGAGCGGACGGGAAAGCTGCCGTGCCAGTTCTTTGACGAACAAAGCCGTGTCCGGGTTTCTGCCCATCCCGGGGCCCAGCGCGACGGCGTCGGCCCGCTCCGCGAGCTCCAGCGCCGCCTCCAGCGCGCCCGGCCCGCCGTGCGTCCGCTCGTCCGTCTCCGGCAGCCCCTTCGTGATCACTTCGGGCGCAAGGCTTGCCGCCAGGTCCTGGGCGCTTTCCGGCACGGCGAGCTGGACCAGGCCCGCGCCGGCCCGCAGCGCGGACACCGCCGAAAGCGCCGCCGCCCCGACCATGCCCGCCGCCCCGGCGATCACGAGCACGGTCCCGAACGTCCCTTTGTTGGCGTCCCGCGTCTGTTCCCGCGGCGGCAGCACGCCGCGCATCCATTCCTGGGTCGTCATCTCGGCCGAGGCGGCGAGGTTTTCGAGCAGGGCCCGCGGCAGCCCGATGTCGGCGACGGTGACCCGGCCCGCCAGCGCCGCGCCGGGGTACAGGAGCAGGCCCATTTTCGGGGCGGCGAACGTCACCGTGCGGGTCGCCCGCACCGCCGGCCCGTTTACCGCGCCCGTGTCGGCGTTCACGCCCGACGGGACATCGGCGGAAACCACGGGCACCTCGCTCTCCCACGCCAGGTTGATCCGCCCGATGACGTTTGCCACGTCTCCTTCGACCTCGCCACGGAATCCGGTCCCCAACAGGGCGTCGCCGATCAGGTCGTACTCGGCCGGGTGGATCTCGTCGGGCATGTAGCTCTGGTCGGTCCCCGTCAGCTCCCGGACCGGGATCCCCAGCCGCGCGATCGGTCTGAAAAAGATGGCGGCGTCGCCTTTGAGCTCTTCGGCCCGGCCCGCCAGAAACACCGTCACCCGGGCGCCCGCGTTCGCCAGATGCCGGGCGGCGACGAAGCCGTCACCGCCGTTGTTGCCCCGCCCGCAGACCATGGCGATCCGTTTGCGGGCGGCGTCGCCGCCCAGCTCCTCGACGCAGCCGCGCGCGAACGCCTCGCCCGCCGCCTGCATCAGCGCGAGCGACGGGATGCCGAAGTCTTCCGACGCGCGGCGGTCGATGGCGCGCATCTGCTCCGCGCTGGGGACCTTCATCGTCGGCGTCCGCAGCCACATCAAGATCACGGGCCGCGCCTCTAACCCTTCGCCCCGGCGCCCCGCAGCAGCGCCGCCATCTCCGCGTGTTTCTTGTCCTGTGCCTTCGACAACGCCGTGTTGCCGTAGCCGTCCTTGGCGTTCACGTTGGCGCGCCTGGCCAGCAGCAGGCGCGCGACCGCGAGCTGGTTCCGCTCCGCCGCCTTCATCAGCGTGGTGACGCCTTCCCGGTCCTTCAGGTTCGGGTTCGCTCCCTTGTCGAGCAGCATCTTGATGTTGGCGACGATGTCGTTCGACCCGAAGGCGTACACGGCCAGCATCGTCGCCGGCTGGCCCAGATCGTCCTGGACGTTCGGCTTCGCCCCTTTATCGAGCAGCGCCTTGACGCACGACGTGGTGCCGCCGTTCGCGGCCAGCATCAGCGCGGTGCGCCCGTCTTCGTTCTTGATCTCCAGGTTCGGCTTCCGGGCCAGCATCAGCCGCAGCGACTCGATGCGCCCGTTGTAGGCCGCCCGCATCACCGGCGTCCAGCCCTCGGCGTCGCGGGCGTTGACGTTCGCGCCCTTACCGAGCACGGCCTTCACCTGCGCGATGTTGTTGGCCTTGACGGCGGCGAACAGGGCGGGTTCCCTGCCCGGCCCCGGGGCCGCCGCCGTCCGCCCCGGCAGTGACAAACCTCCCACCACGGCCAGGGCCACCGCAACGTTTGCGGCGGCGCGTCTTCGTTGCATTCTTCCCTCCCTCCCCGGAAGCGCCAAGGTCACGGCCGCGTCGCCCCCGGCTCCATTTCCAGCACCTCGATCCGCGTTCCCGCGGCCTCCAGTTCCCCGCGCAGCGCGTCCGGCGTGCCCGTGAGCTGGGGGAACGTCCCGAAGTGCATCGGCACGATCGCCTCCACGCTCACCAGCAGCGACGCGGCCTTGGCGGCCTCGCGCGGGCTCATCACGAAACGGTCCCCGATGGGGAGCATCGCGAGCCTCGGCTCGTACAGCTCGGAGATGAGCGCCATGTCGGAAAAGACCGCCGTGTCGCCGGCGTGGTAGAAGGCGAAGCCGCCGTCGAGCGTGACGACGTAGCCCACGGCCTCGCCGCCGTAGAGGATCTGGTCGCCGTCCTTGATGCCGCAGGAGTGGTCCGCGTGGACCATGGTCACCGACAGGCCCAGGTCATCGAAGCGGAGCGTCCCCCCCTTGTTCATGGGGTACACGAGGTCCGCCGCGTCGCTGTTGACGCCCACGCCCTTTCCCATCAGCCAGGCGGCGATCTCGAAGATGCCGACGACCTTGCAGTGGGTGGCTTTGGCGATGGGGACCGCGTCCTCGATGTGGTCGAAATGCCCGTGCGTGACCAGCATCAGGTCGACCGGCCCGACGTCCTTCTTATCGGGCGGGCAGGCCGGGTTGTTCTGCACCCACGGGTCGATCAGGACGCGTTTCCCGTTAGGCGTCTTGACGAGAAACGCCGAGTGGCCCAGCCACGACAGCGTCAGGCCCTCGGGCAGTGAAAACGGCATAAAAAACTCCCCCAGGTTCGGCAGCCGGGGCCGCCGGTATTGCCCTGCGGCGATTGATGCCCCGGCGTGAACGCCGGGCTACGGAAAAAGCCGCCCGCCTTCGCAGGCGGATCTTCAAGCCCGCGCAGGCGGGCCCTGTTCTCATTAGCCCGGCATTCACGCCGGGGAAGCCATACCCGGGCGCTCTCCCTACCGGCCCTTCACGCCGCGGGCCGCGTCAGCAGCTCCTTCGTCACGCGCACGCGCTCGGCGTAGGCGGCGTCGCCCATCGCCGGGGCCGCGCCCTCCGTCGAGATCGGCCGCGCCAGCGTGATCCACGATCTACAGCCGTAGTAGTCCATCTCCATCGGGATGGTCACCGGCGCGGGCAGGTCGTAGGCGCGCAGGAACAGACAGTACAGCGGCTTGTGCGGCTCGTTCTCGATCCGGAAACGGATGAACTTTTCCGAATAGATGTGCTGGCTGCCGAACCGCAGCAGGGCGTCGTGGTTCGTGACGCGCAGGATGTCCGTGATGCGCGCGACCGCGTCGATGCGCACGTGCTCGCCCGCCGGCCGGCGCCGCTGCTCCTCGTCGAGCCAGGCGGCGTAGCAGGGCTGGAGCGTCCCAGCCTGCTCCTCCTCGTGCAGGAACGTCGGGAACAGGGCCACGTCGCGCGCCTGGACGTCAAACTCGCCCCCGGCGTCCAGGATGCCGCCTTTGCGCAGCAGGATCACCTGCCGCCCCTCGCGCAGCGCCCGCACGGCCACCGACCACTCTTTGAGTGCCGTGTCCAGGGCGGCCGGGATTCCCGCCGGTTCCGTGCTCGTCGTCATACGCCCCCGCCGCCGCCTTGGTATACAGTGCGCCAGGTGGCGGCGCGCCCGCGCTTTTTCTGGTAGATGGCGAAATCCCAGGACTCATAGTAAAGGGTGTGGGCGATGATCTCGGACATACCGTCGCCGTCCAGGTCCAGCACGTCCACGAGCTTCCGCCGTCGCACCGTGACCTCCTCACCCCGGTGGTACCATTCGAGCGCCGCCCGGTAGCCGTTCCGGTTCGGCTCGGCGACGAGGAACAGCGCGTGCTCCGGCCCGGGCACGTCGGCCCGTGCCCGGACCTCGATCATGAAACTGCCGATCATCTCGGCTTTCTGGTCGCCGTCCACGTCCACGGCGGTCAGGTTCCGGACCGCCATCCTGGAAACCAGGGCCGGCGACAGGCCGCGGCGGCGGTACGCCGCGCGGGCGAGCGCCAGCGCCTGGGCCCGCTCGGCCGGCGTCGGCGCTCGCCGGGTGCTTCCGTTCGTTGTACCCGCAGTGCGCGCGTCGGTCGCAAGTGCCATCACCTGGCCGGCGATCCTTTCCCGCGTTTGCAGTCGCACTTTCGGGCGCCGCACGATCTCCGGCACTTCGGGCTTTCCAGTCACCGCGACGGTGCCGGCGACGCCCCCGCCGAACAGGAGCCGGTACGTCCGCCCCGGCGACAGGTATCGGGTGATGAAAGCGTTTAGTCTGCCATCCTTCCGCACGTCGGATATCGAAGGGTCGGGCGACGGCGGCGCCGTGAAGCGGTTCCCTTCCCAGAGTGCGATGGGCTCCATCATGGCGCCGCCGCTTTCGGTGTTGTTCTCCACCGCGAAAAGCACGCTGGGCGCGGCGTGGGCCGAAGCCGCAGGCAGAAACGGCGCCGCCAAAATAAAAAGTCCGCCCGCGAATGGCCGCGCCAACGCCGCTACAAAAGAGGGCCGCATACGCGATTATAGTTCCCGGAACCGGCAAGCGTCAAGCACCGGGGCCGGCGCGGGCGCCTAACCGTCGGTCCGCCCCAACGCCGCGGGCGCGCCGGAACGCCCGGCGAATCCGGCGAGGGCGGCGAGCGTCAGGACGTACGGGAGCAGGGCGAGGAAGTCGGGGGGGATGACGCGCGACAGGCCCGCCGTCTGCAGGGAAAGCTGGAGCGCGTCGCCCAGGCCGAACAGGAGGGCGGCGGCGGCGGCACCCAGCGGATGCCAGCGCCCGAAGATGACGGCGGCGAGCGCGATGTAGCCGCGCCCCGCTGTCATGTTCTCGGTGAACGTGCCCAGACCGCCCAGAGCCAGCGCGACACCCCCCAGTCCCGCGAGCGCGCCCGACGCGGTGACCGCGCCGTAGCGGATCGGGCCGAGCGCCACGCCCGCGCCCAGCGCGGCCAGCGGATTCTCGCCGCAGGCGCGCAAGCGCAGCCCGAGCGGCGTGCGCGCGAGAACGAACCAGGTGGCCGCGACCACCAGTACGGCGACCGCGATCGTCGCCTCCGTCGGGAGCAGGCCGGGCGCCTCGATACCCCCCTCGCCCGACAGGCGCAGCGCGTACGTCGACAGTCCGAGCGCGGCCAGGTTCAGCCCGACGCCGGACAGGATGTGCGGCACGCGCAGCGCCTGCGTCAGGACCGCGTGCAGCAAGCCCACCAGTGCGCCGAGGGCGATCCCCGCGACGGCGCCTGTTGCCAGGCTGCCCGTTGCCTGCGCCCCCGCGACCCCGCCGAACGCCCCCGCCAGGAGCATCGCCTCCAGCCCGATGTTGATGACGCCCGCCCGCTCCGACACGACTCCGCCCATCGCGGCCAGCGCAAGCGGCGTCCACAAACGCAGGCCCGAGGCGAGCAGGGGCAACAGGGGGAGGTCGTTCACGCGGGCGACTCCCCGGCCGCGCTGCCGGAGGCGCCCGTTTCGGCCGGCAGCGGCGACGCGGGGGCAGCGGCGTCAGCCTTTGCCCGGCGGCGCAGCGTGAACCGGGCCGCCACGGCGACGATCAGGATCGCCTGGACCACGGACACGATCTGCTTGGGCGTATCGGTCGCGAACTCCATCGCCTCGGCGCCCGCGCCGAGCGCCCCCAGCAGCAGCGCCGACGGCAGCACGCCCCAGGCGGACCCCCCCGCCAGCAGCGCGACCGCCAGCCCCTCAAACCCGTACCCGATGCCGTAAAAGTCGGCCGGGAACCGGTGGAACGTCCCGAGCGCGACGACGGCCCCCGCCAGACCGGCGAGCGCCCCGGACAGCAGGAACGCGTTGATCCGCACGCGCGCCGCCGGGATGCCCGCCGCCTCCGCCGCTCCGGCCCCCTCGCCGACCGCCCGCGTCTCGTACCCCCAGACCGTGCGGCGCAGGGCCAGCGCGACCAGGACCACGGCAACAACGGCGAGAACGAGTCCGGCATGCACCTCGTACGCCTCGGAGAAGCGGGGGAGCGCCGCCCCGACGACGGGCGTCTGCGGCGCCTGCCCCGCCGGGTCCTTCAGCGGGACCGTCGCCAGAAAGCGCGTCGTGTTCTGGGCCACGTAGTTGAGCAGGATCGCCGTGATGACCTCGTGCGCCCCGCGCGTCTCTTTCAGGAAGGCGGGCAGGAACGCCCAGAGCGCCCCGGCCGCCATGCCCGCACCGAGCGACAGCGGGAGCAGCAGGGGAGCCGGCAGGGAAGCGAGGCCGAA
>CADCTO010000292.1 GCA_902805585.1 uncultured Armatimonadota bacterium
GCGACGGCCACGTCGATGAAGGCGAAGACGCGCGGGTCGCCGGCCTTTTCCCAGTCGACGCGCGCGCGGTAGCGGCGGATGACGCCCTCGGCCTCGTAGGCGGCGATGTTGTGCCGGACGTCGGCCTCGTCGCGCCCGGTCATCGCGGCGATCTGCGCGGGCGTGGCGCGGGCGTCGCGCTCCAAAATGTGCAGGATGTCGTTGTGCTTGGGCTCGTTCATGATAACTCTGTCGTTCCGGGCGTTCAGGAAGTATAGCCCGGCGCGCGCGGGCTTGTCAAACCGGGGCGGGGTCCGTCGGGGCGCGCAAAAGACACACCAAGCGGAATCAAGGCTGCGTCGGAAGGCGGCCGGCCGCGCCAGCGAACTAGGCGGCCGGCGCGGGCGCGGCGGCCTGCTCGGGCCGCTCGCGGACGACGGCTTCCAGCAACGTCACGTCGTCGTTATGTAGCGAGCCGCTTTCGCGCTGGGCGCGCAGCCAGGGCGCGAATGCCGCCGGATCGACGGGCAGGGTTTCCCAGGGTCTGGCGCCCGCCTCGACGGTGCGAAGGAACCAGGCCGCGAGCGCGTCGGTCATCAGGAGGAAGCGGTCGCCGTCCTCGAAGGCGTCCGCGGCCTCGTGGACCGGCGGAAGACGGTCGGGGGCCACGCGCTCCACCTCGGTCGGGACCAGATCCGGGCGGTTGCCGAACTCGGTGGAGCGGCCCACCGGGAACGCATGGTGCAGTCGGTCCTGGCGTACCACGAACAGACAGGTGTCGCCCACGGCGCGCGCGGACCAGCGGCGCCCCGCGACGTCCCAGGTCACGACCAGCAGCGAGGCGTGGGCGCCCTGGGCCAGCTTCTCCTGGGCGTACCAGGCCAGCTTCTTCGTCCCGACTTCCCGGCGCCACGCCTGCCCGAGCCCGGCCACGCGGCTCCACGTCTCGCCGTCCGCGAACGGGACGGAGGAAAAGTGTCCGACGAGCAGTCGCGCCCACTGCCGGGCGAACACGGACGACGAGGCGCCGTCGGCCAGGGCCGCGGTCACGACGGGCGCGTCGGGCGTACCCCCGTCCGCGACCGCGCAGGCGTCCTCGTACTCGTCCTCGGAGTGCTCCTCCTTGGGCGCGTGCAGGACGGAGAAGGAGAGGGACGAGGGGCGAGGGATGAGGGATGAGGAAGGGATCGGCTGCCCCGCACGCCCGTTGCCGTCCCCCGACTCTTTCTCATCCCTCATCCCTCGCCCCTCGTCCCTCTCCGTCATCGGAGTTCCGCCGTGCGGGTGCCGATGTCCAGGAACTGGACCAGCGCGCGCAGGTCGGCGTTGAAAGCGAACCCGCGCGACTTCTCGGACACCGCGAACCCCTCCTTGCGCGCCTCGTCCACCAGGCGCGGCGGCAGCACGCTGCTCATCTCGAACAGGCGCTGGGCGAACTCGTCGGCCAGGCCCATCTGGGAGTCCGGGAACTCGACGGGCCGCTTGCTCGACGACGAGATGTGGATGTTGAAGAACAGCACCTTGCCGTCGTTCGTCCCGACCTCTTTGAGCGCGGCCGCCGCGCGCGAGGGGTCGCCGTCGGTCGGCTCGCCGTCGGAGATGTTGATGACGGCCGGCGGGTAGGACAGCGGGTACAGCTCGCACCAGGCTTTGACCGCCCCGTGCGCGGTCTCGATGGCTTCGCGCATCGGGGTGCTTCCGCTCGCGTCCACCTCGAACCAGACGGGGAAGCGGACCATGCGCTCGACCAGCCCGCCGGCGCCGTCGTCCTCCTTCCTGGTGCGCTGCTCGACGCGCAGGGGGTTGTCGGCGACCTCGGAGATGGGGACGAACTGCCGCCCGGCCAGCGCGCCCTTGAAGCCGCTCTTGACGCTCCCGCCGTAGCCGATCACGCCGACCTGGAAGTAGTCGCGCACGTCCTCGCCCTTGGCGCAGCGGATGACGAGGGTGGACAGCAGCCGGTTGATGGCGTCGGCGACGGCGTCGCACTTGCGCTTGGTGCCGTCCATCCCCCAGGGGTCGTCCATCGAGCCGGACTGGTCGATCAGGAAGAAGAACGCGGTCGGCTTGGACCGGTTGATTTCCGCGGTATACGGCATGACGTGCTCGCTCCTAGATGGGCAGGGTACCGTGCGGCTTGTTTCCCCAGAACCTTGCCCGGAAACGGTCCCAGGAAGGGTTCGGGAACTTCGCCTTCTCGCGTTCAAGTTCAATCAGGCGCTTCCGAAGTCCTGCCTTCTCCTGTTCCCGCCCGGCGACCTCCGCGGGCTGCGGCTTCTGGTGATCCGCCAGCTTGTGATACCGGCGCGCCGCGGCCCCCTGGAGGCGGAACACCCACTTATTCAGCGTGTTCCACTCGTCCGGCTCGATGTCGAACAGGCCGGTCCGGTTCTGCAGGTCGGCCGCGGTCATGAGCCCCATCCCGCGCAGCCGCGCGGGCGTGTCGTGCCGAATGTTGCCCAGCAGGAAGGAGCGCTCGACCGGCACCTTCGACAGCTCGTACAACACGAAATCCTGGACGCTGTCCATGCGGCTGCACTGGCGCAATTCGGCCCGCGTCCGCTGCAGGTCCCGCAGAAGGGCGCTCTCGATCCGGACCCGCGGCCACAGAAGGTAGCCCGCCGCGAGCAGGAACCAGTAGGTCACGACGGTGACCATGACAGAAGCGAACACGGAGCCGGTCGTCGCGAGGAGGGCGGACAGAACCGCCGCCAGTGTCCCGCGGAGCGCCCAGAGCAGCCGCCGCTCGAACCGCATCGCTTCGGCGCTCTTAACGCGTTCGGCGTACGAAACGCCCGCGCCCGCCTGGCGCTCCGCGCCTCGGGCATGCGGTCGGGCGGCGCGCCAACGCTTCAAGGCGCCCGCATGGTAGTCCTGCGGAAGCGCGGGAACGGATTCCGGCATCGTCAACGCGGCAGCGCCGGTCCCGTCCATGCAGAGAGTTTGCAGGCGGTCCAGGCAGCCGGCCAGGTGCTTGTCCCGCTTCGCCACACCACGCACCGCATCGAAGACCGGGGAGCCGGCGGGGGCGAGGAAATCGTGCCGCTTGAACAGGAGCGATTCGCCGTCGCTGAAACGCGTCCACAGCGACGGCTCGTGGGACAGGGCCAGCAGGCCGGTCTGCAAAACCAGGTGCGCGAAGCGGTCCATGCCGGGGGCGTAATGGGCCGCCGTCCGGGCAGGGTGCTGGTAGTTGGGGTGGCCGACTTCGGCCGAAACGCGGCCCGCCAGCTCCGGCACGTACATCCCGTCGTAGTCCACCAGGGTGATCCGGCGGCCCCCCTCGGACACCAGCAGGTTGTCGTGCTGCCAGTCCCCGTGCGCGATGCCGGCCGATTCGAGCCGGTGTCGCAGGTCGGCAAGCGTTGCACTGAGCCGACGCAGCGAAGCGGGGTCCGCGGCGTGCTGTTCCACGAAGCGGCCGAGCGTTTCGCCCTGTGCCCAGCGCATCGCCACGCACGGGAACCACTGACCGAAGACCTTGACGCCCTCGTCCAGGTAGCGGAACGGGACGAAGCAGTCCGGCAGGCTTTCGAGCCGCCGCGCGATGGCTGTGTACCGCTCACGACGCTCCTGCGCGTCCACCCCCTGCGTAAAACACCGCAGCGCCCAGTTCTCGCCGCCCAGCGTGCGCAGACGGAACACGACCGCGCACCGGCCGGCGTACGTGATGGGGAGCCCGCGCCGGTCGCACAGGATCTCGGAGGCGCGCAGCTCCCGGTCCCCCAGAACAACCTGCGGGTTCTGGATGGCCTCGCGCAGCGCCACCGCGTCCGGCCACTGCGTCGGCAGATACCGCGTCTGCGGCGTCGTGGAGGTGGTCTGGCCGCCGGTGGTCGTCTGCAGTCTCATGAGTCCATCTTACCTTTTCAGACTATCGCGGGGCTACCCGGCAAATCCGCCGCCCAGGGCGGCGTACAGGGACATCGCAAACAACACGCCGCCCACCCCGAGCGCGCCCAACCCGCGGGATCGCCCGGCGAGCGTCGCCCATCCGAGGCAGGCGACGAGGGCGACCGGCAGGAGCACGGGCAGGAAGTAGCGGCCCTGCGCCTGGAACGTGGTCAAAATGAAACGCGTGTAGAACGGCACGAGCAGCAGGATGCCCGCGATGCAGAGCCCCAGGATTCGCCGCTGACCCGGCTCGCCATAAAGGCGCTGGAGCCATCGCAGCGTGCCCAGCAGGCCGCCGAGACCGAGGGCAAGCACGAGCAGGAGCGGCAGGGGCGCGCCCGTGAATCGGTTGGGCGGCAGGTTCGGCGGCAGCAGATACCAGAACGTGGCGAACGAGCGGACGCCCACGAAGCGCAGATAGTCGCCGAAGGTCCAGCCGAAACCCTGCATGATCGCTGCCGGCTTGAAGTTGGGCCCCGTGAGCAGGTAGATCTTCAGCGCCAGCGGGTCGCCGTACAGGACGGTGTTGCGGACCAGCCACGGCGCCGCGATGAGCACTCCCAGGCCGAGCGCCAGCGCCGCCTGTGCCAGCGCCCGCCGCGGCGGCACGACCTGGACGCGCGCCGCGATGCCGTACGCCAGAACGATCACGGGCAGGAGTTGGAGCACGGACAGCTTCGTCAGCAGCCCGATCCCGAACAGCGCGCCCAGGAGCACGGCACCGCGCCCACCCGCTTCGCCGGTACCCGGCCCCGCCTTCACGAGCAGGCCGAGCCGCCAGAAGATCGCGACGGCCACCAGGGTCGTGAGCGGGTCGTTGCTGACGGCGCCCGAAAGCTGCGCCTGTGCCGGCAAAAAGGCGACGAACAGCGCCGCCCCGAGCGCCAGTTCCGCCCGGTCGGGAAACAAATCCCGCACGGCCCGGAACGTCAGCCAGACCGTAGCGAGCTGGATCACCGCGGAGACGAGGCGCAGGGCGAAAAGGCTGCCGCCGGTCGCCAGATAGACCGGGACGCAAAGCAGGTAGTAGAGCGGCGGCTGGTGCGTCTCATAACGCTCAGGCTCGTCCCCACGGGCGACGACCTCCGGGTCCTGCACCCGGAACTGGACGAGCCCCCGTTCCTCGACCAGGAGCCGGATGTAGTCGCGGTGCGCCGTCTCGTCCGGGTTGAGGTTCACCCACGCGCGCGGGTCCGGGTTTGCGAGCGGCACGCGCGCGGCGAACAGGACCGACAGCACGAGCGACAGGGCGAGCGTGACGAACAGCAGGCGGCGCGCGGCTTGCCAGGAGAGGCCCCCCCCGCCCCCAATAATGGGGGAACCGGGACCGGGAATCGGGTTGCCGTTCTCTTGCTCTCGCCCGGTACCGTTCCGGAGGCTCCGTACCGCCGGGAGCGGGGACGAGGCAATTCCAGCTCCCCCTTTATTGGGGGCGGGGGGGGCTTTCAGCCGTCGCTTGCTCATACCCCCGCCTTCTCGCAAAGGTCCTTGATCTGGCGCAGGATCGCCGTCTGCTGATCCGGCACGACGACGACACCCGACAGGCTCCCGAAGTGCTCCTCCAGGCAGTCGAGGAGCAGCTGCTTTATCCGCGCCTCGTCCGGGCCGTGCGGTAGCTTGCTCTCCAGATAGGCCGTCTCCAGTTCCCTCTCTTTGCGGGCGAAGTGTTCCCGAATCTGCTCCTGCGTCCACTCGCCGCGCCGGATGGACTTCAACTGCTCCCGGTTGCGCTCCAGGTCGATGTCGCCCTCGACGAGGATCTGCTCCACCTCGTCCAGAAGACGCACGACATGGTAAGCGAACTTGACGTCGAAGCCGAACTGTTCGACGATCTCCTGGCGCTTGCTCCCCTCGGCCGGCGTCTTGATATCCATCTTGTGGACCTGGCTGTAGGCGTACCCCTTGAACTTGTGCCAGGCGCCCTTGTGGAGGAACCGGCGGCGGTTTTCGCGGACCAGGTTGCCGATCTTCGTGCTGTGGAGCACGCAGCGGTGCGGCGTGAACAGCGAGTCGATGATGTTCGGGTTGTTCTCCATCGCGAGCTGGAAGTATTTGACGATGGAGAAGATCTGCAGGTCATATTCACGCCCGTGGCCGCCCAGTGCGTCGGGGTCCTGGATGTGGTGTTCCTGGTACTGCTCGAAGCGCTTGATCTGGCTGCCGAAGCCGGGGATCTCGCCCGCGAGGTGCGGGAAGACCATGTCCCGGGGCGGGATCGCGAAGCCGTACACGTCCATGTCGCTGGTGTCGGACTCGACGCCGTAGGCGACGCTGCCCATGATGGTCTCGTAGCACACGCTGCCGGGCAGGAACTTCGGGGGACGGATGCGGCCCGACTGGGTCAGGCGCTGGATGACGCTTCCACTTTTGTTCATGGTAACCGGTACACCTCCACGCCCCCGCGCTCGAACGCGCGCACCAGCTTGCCTTCCGCCACGGCGTCACGCAGCAGGCCGCGCCACACCTGGCCGTCATCCTGTTTGGGCGCGAAGTTGCGGTTCACGAGCAGCGTGGTGAAGCCGCGCCGCCGGAAGTCCGCGAGCCAGGCGTCCGCGTCCGCGTACGACTCCCACGGCAGCAGCGTCGAATGGTTCGGCGTCGCCCACAGGTATTCGCGGTCCAGAAAGAAGCCGCGCGTTTCGTCGAAAAGGGCCACCTTGCTATCGCGGGGCGTTTCCCGGTTGATAAACTCCACCGCCTCGGCGAGCCCGGGAAGCCCCCGGGCGACGTACTCCTGCGCGGCGATCCGCCCCGTGACGACCGGGAGGGCGGGCGCCGCGATTCCGACCGCGGACAGGTACAGCGCCCAGACGGCGCTCGCGGCCGTCAGAGCGGCGCCGAACCACCGGGCGAGCGGAAGTTCGTCCCACGCGGCCACCAGAACCTCCGCCCCCACGACCGCGAGCGCCGGCAGCGCCGGCAGCAGGTAGCGCGTCTGCTGCATCAGGAAAAACCAGAACACGTACACGCCGAGCCCGAACAGGGAAAGCCATACGGACGTGCGCGACAGCCGCCGGAGCAGGAACGGGGCCGCGAGGAGGAGCGCCAGATAAACAGGCGAGAGGCCGAAGGCGGCGTATTCGGTGAAGCGGTCGGGGTCGGTGAGCAGCTGCCATGGAGCGAGGAACAGGCCCACCGGTTCCTTCCCGATGCCGAACTTGGCCTGGTCCGCCGTGTACTGCGCGGCGTTCTGTGCGTTCCAGTAGCGCCCGCCGAACAGGTTGAAGAAGAAGGGATAGACCGGGTTCCCCGTGTAAAGCCACGTTTTGAGAAACCAGGGCGCGGCGACGAGCAGCGAGACGCCGGCCCAGAGCGCCGCGTGGGGCAGCGTCTCGCGCGCCCACCGCCCCGTCGTCGCCAGATGCCAACCGACGATGCCGACGAGCAGCATCCCCCAGAAGCCGAGCACGGTGAGCTTGGTCCCGAGCGCCAGCCCCATGAGCAGGGCGGAAACGACGAGCCAGGGGACGGAGTCGGAGGCCCCCCCCGCCCGCAATAATGGGGGGGCCAGATTAATGCATTCGGAGGGCGCGGCAAGCGGCGCCCCTACGAGCGACCCGGGTATCCCTCCGGCACCCCCATTATTGCGGGCGGGGGGGGCAGCCTTCCGCTTCCCGCCCTTGCGCCCGGCGACG
>CADCTO010000293.1 GCA_902805585.1 uncultured Armatimonadota bacterium
CGCCCCCACCGGAAGGAGGAGGAGGCGGGGTCTCGCGGCGCTCGTAGGGCCGCTCCGGGCCGCCGCCGCGGATTCGCACCTCCGCAGTGACCTGCGTGCTCTCCCACGGCGATAGCTCCAGGTTCTGCAGCATCCAGAGCAGGTACCCTACGGGCACCTCGCGCAGCAGGGCGTTGGCGTACTTGCCGAAGTTGCCCACGCGGAGACTGGCGGTGACGTAGCAGTAGATGGTCCGTGCCACTAGCCCGCCCTCCCCGCTAGAAGCATTTGACAGCCAGGGCGGGAGAAAGCGGGCCGAACCGCCGGAAAACGGGGCGTCATTAATGCGCCTCCGCGCGAATAAAACGGGCGCGGTGGACACCACCGGAAAGAAGGCGATATACTGAGGCGTGATGCCAGCCACGTTGCCTCTTGCCGAGAACGCCGTTACCGACCCGTTCGGACGGCGCATCGAGTACCTCCGGGTCAGCCTGACCGACCGGTGCAACCTGCGCTGCGTCTACTGCATGCCCGAGGCCGGGGTTCCCTACGAAGACCTCGACAACGTCCTCTCCTTCGACGAGATCGAGCGGGTGGTCCGCGTGCTGGGGGCGGCGGGTCTTCGGAAGGTGCGCCTGACCGGCGGCGAGCCGCTCGTACGGAAAAACGTGCCGGAACTCGCCGCGCGTTTGGTCCGGGTGCCCGGCATCCGCGAGGTGACGATCACGACCAACGGCATCCTGCTGCCGCGCGACGCCGACGGCCTGTTCGCGGCCGGGATTCGCCGCGTGAACCTTTCGATGGACACGATGCGGCCGGAGCGGTTCGTGGAGATCGCCCGGCGGCCCGAGTACGCGCGCGCCTGGGAGGGCGTCGAGGCCGCGCTGCGGGTCGGGTTCGACCCCGTCAAGCTCAACTGCGTCGTGATGCGCGGGATCAACGACGACGAGATCCTGGATTTCGCCCGGCTCACGGTGGACCGCCCGCTGTCCGTGCGTTTCCTGGAATACATGCCCATCGGCATGGTGTCACCCCCGCAGTGGAAGGCGCGCTACGTGAGCAACGAGGCGGTGCTGGACCGGCTGCGGGCGGCCTTCCCGGACCTGGCGCCGCTGTCCGATGAACAGGGCTCCACGAGCCGGAACTTCCGCATCCCCGGCGCCCGGGGCACGGTCGGCGTCATCAACCCGATCTCGCACCGCTTCTGCGACGGGTGCAACCGGCTGCGGCTGACGGCGAACGGGAAGCTGATCCCCTGCCTGTCCGACAACTACGAGTACGACCTGATGGCCCCGCTGCGCGCCGGCTCCACGGACGGCGAAATCCTCCAGCACGCGCGCGACGCCGTCGCGCACAAGCCCGTCCAGTCCGACTTCGAGGGGCGCGTCTACCGGGGCGGCAGCCTGCGCATCATGGCCCAGATCGGGGGGTGACCGCCGGGCTCCCTCCCCCCGCCCATTTCGGCCGGCGGGCAGGAGATGCCCCCGCGCGTCGCGAAAAGGACCGCATGATACGCGTCGGCATCATGACGGTTTCCGACCGGTGCTATCGGGGCGAGCGTGAAGACGGGAGCGGCCCCCTGATCGCGTCGCAGTTCCCCCGCGATACCTACGAGGTCTTTCTCCGGGTGATGGTGCCCGACGACGAAGGGGAGATCGCCGAGCAGCTCATGGCGATGTGCGACTCGGGCTGCGACGTGGTGCTGACGACGGGCGGGACGGGGTTCTCGCCGCGGGACGTGACGCCGGAGGCGACGGTGTCGATCCTGGAGCGGAACGCGCCCGGGATCGCCGAACTTCTGCGCGCCGAGGGGATGAAGCGGATGCCGACGGCCGCCCTGTCCCGGGGCATCGCCGGCATCTACGGCCGGACACTGATCGTCAACCTGCCGGGCTCCCCG
>CADCTO010000294.1 GCA_902805585.1 uncultured Armatimonadota bacterium
GAGCGGTGGAGCTGCGAAACGATGACGCGCTCCGCGCCGTTGATGATGAAGGTGCCGAGCGGCGTCAGCACCGGGAGGTCACCGAGGTAGACCTCCTTCTCGATGATGTCCTTCGGACGGCGCTCGTCCCCGAGGTCTTCCCACACGACGAGACGGAGCGTAGCCTTGAGCGGAGCCGCGTACGTCATGTCGCGCTCCATGCACTCCTCCATGTCGTACTTCGGCTCGCCGAGCGAGTACCGAACGAACTCCAGGGAGAAGTTTCCGTTTACGTCCGAGATCGGGAAGATCTCGTTGAAGACACGCTCCAGCCCCACGTCCTCGCGCTCACGCGCGGCGGCGTCGGTCTGCAGCAGCGTCTCGAACGCGCGCAGCTGGACGTCGAGGAGGTTGGGGTGCTCCATCCCCGCCGTCAGCTTGGCGAAAGAGACGATCGGTTTGTTCAGCGTAGCCAATTGGCTCTCCCTTGGGTGCTGGCGTAGGTCATCGGGTGTCGAGCGGTGTCGCGGGCGCAAGGTCCTGACTGCTTGGTGCCTAGTGCCTAGTGCCTAGTGCCTAGTGGTGCAACCGCAGTTACTTGGCACTTGGCACTCGGCACTTGGCACTTCCGTTCAGGACCTCGGGTGCTCCGGATACCTTCGCGTTCGCCCGATATCAACAGGGAAGCGCAAACGACCCCAACCGGAAAGCCGGCGGGGTACGGTACCGTCCGATATCTATTGAGGAAGCTGCGCAATCATTGTCCGTCGGGCTGAAGTGGACGGTCGGGCGGCCGGCCCTTCCGGGTCCGGGCGACGCCCCGCCCGGCGTGCCGCGGGATGACCCGCGGCACGCCGGGCGTTCCGTCACTACTTCACCTCGACGCCCGCGCCCTGCTCTTCGAGCTTGGCACGGATCTGGGCGGCCTCTTCCTTCGAGACGCCTTCCTTCACGGCCTTGGGAGCGCCGTCGACCAGGTCCTTGGCCTCCTTGAGGCCCAGGCCGGTGAGCTCGCGCACCACCTTGATGACCTGGATCTTCTTGTCGCCGGCGCCGGTGAGCATCACGGTGAACTCCGTCTGCTCCTCGGCGGCGGGGGCGGCCGGGGCCGCGGCACCGCCGGCGGCGGCAACCGCCACGGGGGCGGCGGCGGTCACGCCGAACTTCTCCTCGAAGGCCTTGACGAAGTCGGCCAGGTCGAGAACGGTCATGTTGCCGATCGCGTCGAGAAGCTCGTCGCGGGTAAGCGTAGTGGCCATTTTGTAAGGCTCCTATCTGGTACGTACAGGTTGCGAAGGCTGGGTCAGTTCGATCTATCTGGACCGGGGGAAACACGCCCTGGCCGGTCCCGTGCACCCGGACCCGTTGCGGGGTCCCGGCGCGGGGTCAGGCTCCGGCGCTCTCCCGCTGCTGCCGGAGCTGGTCCACGGCCCGGGCGAACCCGGACATCAGCTGGTTCATGCCGCCGGCCAGGCGCGCCATCGGCGCCTGCAGGCCACCGGCGATCTGGGCAAGGAGAACCTCCCGCGGCGGCATCGCCGCGAGCTGCTTCACCTGCGCGGCGTCCACCGAGCGGCGCTCCACGACGGCACCCTTGACTGCGGGGCGGTCGCCGAACTCGCGCATGAAGTCGGTGAGCACCTTGGCCGCGGCCACCGCGTCGTCGCGCCCGATCACGAGCCCGGTGGGGCCGGTGAAGGAAGACGCCACGTCCGGCAGCTCCAGGCCTTCCAGCGCGCGCTGCGCCAGGGTGTTCTTGACCACCACGTACTCCACCCCCTGCTTGCGCAGGCGCGAGCGGAACTCGGTGATCTGCTTCACGTTCAGGCCCGTGAAGTCCGTCAGGTAGAACGCCTGGGCAACCTTGAGCTTGTCCTGGAGTTCGACGACGACGACGTCC
>CADCTO010000295.1 GCA_902805585.1 uncultured Armatimonadota bacterium
GCAGCGCGCCACGGCCTGACCGACGAGGTCCCGCTGCGCTTCGACGTCGTGGCCGTCACCCTCGCCCCCGGCGACGACGGCCCCGTATGCAGGGCTGACCTGATCCGCGGCGCGTTCCTCGCGCCCGAAGATACGGATGCGGAATAGTCCATCCTGCCCGGGTAGGAGGCGGGGGCGGTGCGCGAAGACCGTCCGTAAGGTTTTCGCGCAGATAGGAGGATAGTGATGGCACGGGTGGTACGTCCTGCGAGATTCAACGCCGCCCCGTGCGGGGCCGTGCGAGTCGGCCTCCTCGCCACAGCGGTCGTGCTCGCCGCGCTGGCGGTGCTGTCACGCGTGGGTGCGCCTCGGGTGCCCGTCGTCGCCGGGCGCACTGCGCTCGCCGCGCCCTTGCCGCCGACACCGGCCACAAAGATCGTCGCCGGCGCTCGGGCTCAGATCGGCATCGGCTACGACCCCGCCTACGTGTCCATCGCCTACCCCGACGGCGACGTGCCCAAAGACCGGGGCGTCTGCACCGACGTGGTCGTGCGCGGGCTGCGCCGGGCCGGGTACGACCTCCAGCGCCTGATCCACGAAGACATGCGCCGCCACTTCCGCGCCTACCCCCGGAACTGGGGGCTGCGGAAGCCGGACCCCAACATCGACCATCGCCGCGTGCCCAACCAGATTCGCTTCCTGGAACGTCACGGCCTGTCGCTCCCGCGCGGCGCCTCCACGCCCGCGGCGCGCGCGTCCTGGAAGCCCGGCGACATCGTTTACTGGAAGCTGGACGGCGGCGGCCTGGACCACTGCGGCATCGTCTCGGATCGGCGGGGCGCAAGCGGGCTGCCGCTCGTCATCCACAACCTGGGCGGCTGCGTCGAAGAGGACTGTTTGACGCGCTGGAAGATCACCGGGCACTTCCGCTATCCGAAAGGGTGACGCCGCCGGCCACCACTTGACGCATGATGTATCCTGTCAATACCTTCTACGGAGGCGGATCCCGATGCCATTTACCGACGAACAGACAGAGCAGTTTCGCGAACAGGGGTACCTCGCCGTGCCAGAGTTCTGGACGGGGCGCGAGGTCGCGGCCATGCGGGCGGAATTGGAGCGCCTGAAGGAGGCGGGGAAACTGCGCAACGTCGCCACCGACGGCGACGGCAAGACCCACTCGCAGACCAAGGCCAACCTCCAGCTCTGCCCGATGTGGCCGCACAGCGACTTCTTCCGTGCCATGCCGTTCGCGCCCAAGGTCGCCGAGGCGGTCGGCCGACTCATCGGCGACCCGGTCCTGCTGCACCTGGACCAGGTGTTCCTGAAGCCGGGCCGGCACGGCGCGGGCACGAACTGGCACCAGGACAACGCCTACTTCCAGATCCCCGACCCGCTCCGGGGCACCGCCCTGTGGACCGCCGTCCACGACGCGACCGTCGCCAACGGCACGATGCACGTCATCCCGGGGTCGTTCCGCGAGCCGTACGAGCACGCGCGCGACCCGGACAGCGACCACCACATCCGGTGCTTCCCGCCCGAGGAGCGCGCCGTCGCGGTCGAGTTGCCCGCGGGCGGCGCCCTGTTCTTCGCCTACGGCACGGCCCACTGCACGCGCGCCAACACGACCGAGCACGAGCGGGCCGGCGTCGCCCTCCACTTCATCAACGCCGGCGTCCACGGGCGGGCGCGCGGCGGCTTCGAGCCCGGCAAACGACCCGTCCTGACCGGACCGGACGCCACCGGCGGTGAGAAGGAGTATGGCGTCCGTGTCGGCGGCACGTGGGAGCGAGAGGTCGAGCGCGTGCTGGCCGGCTCCGCCCAGGCTTAGTTCGCCCGGGAGAGCCGCGGGCGGCTCTCCCGCTTCGCTTCAGCGGAACAACTGGGGCGCGAATCTCCCGAGATAGTCCTGCCAGACGGTCCAGGTGTGTCCGCCGGCGGTCTCCTCATACACCACGTTGAAGCCGTGCTTCTTCAGCAGGTCCACGGAGGATCGGGTGGTCTGGAGCAGGAAGTCGTCCTTGCCCGTGCCGAACCAAAGCAGCTTCAGCCCCTTCTTCCAGTCGGCGTTATCCAGCGCGGCCAGGTGTTGCTCTTCCCACGGGGAGCGCACCGCGGTTGTGGCGGCCGGTGGCGTCGCGCCTCCCGGCCGCCGTGGCGGGAACGCGCCGAAAATGCCCGAACTGAACACGCCGACGTACCCGAACTTCTGCTGCTGCGGGATGGCGAGGTTCAGCGTCTGGCCGCCGCCCATCGAAAGGCCCGCGATCGCCCGGTTCTTCCGGTCCGTCAGCACGCGGTAGTTCTTCTCGACGGCGGGCAGCACGTCCCGCAGGAAGTCCTGCTCGAACTCGTCGGCAGGGGGCCGGGCCCCGGAGCCCGGCGGGGCGCCGAAGCCGGCGGACCGGGTGTGCCCCGCCGGCATGACGACCACCATCGGCTTCGCCCTGCCGGCGGCGATCAGGTTGTCCAGGATGAACCCGGCGCGGCCCACTGAGGTCCACGAATGGTCGCTGTCGCCCGCCCCGTGGAGCAGGTAGAACACGGGGTACCGCCCTTTCCCGTTCTCGTACCCCGTCGGGGTGTAGACGTGCATGCGGCGGAACCGGGAGAGCGCGGTCGAGTAGTAGGTGACGGACGCGACGGCGCCGTGGGGGACGTTCTTCGTGTCCATGAGATCGGAGCCCGGGACATATACGAGGCTCCAGACGTTGTTGTTCGACTCACTGGTCGAGGGGTTTCGCGGGTCGACGACCGGCACGCCGTCCACGTTGAAGTTGTACCGGTACGCGCCGCCGTCGAGCGGCCCGAGCGTGACCTCCCAGGTGCCGTTCTCCCCCCTGGTCATCGCCGCGCCCGCCCCGTTGCCCGGGATATCGCTGCCGGAAAGCCGCACCGTCTCCGCCCGCGGCGCGAGAAGGCGGAAGGTGACGCGCCGGTCCGGCTGGACTTCCGGCGACACTACGACGCTCGGCCGCTGGGGGCTGCCCGGCGGTGCGGGCGGGGGCGCCGTCGCAGGGGGCGCGGCGGCCGCCGCCACGGTGCGGCTCATGGCAAGGCAGGCGCACACGGCGGCAGCCGCCGCCGTGGAACGAGAGAAAAGCGTCATCGTGTTCATGATCCGGTCTCCGTCAGGGGCAAGGTCTTGTTGTGGAATGTCATCGTGCGGACCTCGGTGGCTCGCGCGCCTGTTCCAGAAAATCGCGCACGACGCGAAGGTAGCGGTCGAACCGGTCGCGGCGGATGCTGTGGCCGGCCTCCGGGATGTGCGCGACGCGAAGTTGCGGGATCATTGCCTGTAGCTCCCGCGCCCCTTCCTCGGTGACCATCGCGCCCCGCGCCGGTTCGGCGGTGATCAGCAGGCCCGGGCACGTGATGTGGGGAAGGAGCGCCGGCCAGTCCACGGGGGCGGCGTCGCGGCGGTTGAGGACGTTCGGGCTGAGGCGCAGCTTGGCGTCCGCCCACGGACCGAGTTCGTCCTCCGTCCAGTGTGGCGTCTCGGCGCGCTGGGATTCGATCAACTCGTCCCGGGTCTTACCCTTCAGGGCGGTCACCCACGCGCGCATCCGCGCCCAACGTGCGTCGGTCTCCGGCGTGGAAGCGCCCGCTCCCAGGTTGGGCGCGCCGGCGTCCTCGATCAGGATCGCGCCGGGCACCTCGGGGTACGTCCCGGCCAGCACGAGCGTGGTCGCGCCGCCCATCGAGTGACCCAGGATGGCGGGCCGGTGCAGGCCCAGGCCGGTGATGACGCCGTGCAGGTCGGCCGCCAGGTCGGCCAGCCCGTAGCCCGTTTCGGGCGCGTCGGACTTGCCGTGGCCCCGCGCGTCCACCATGACGACGTCGTAGTCCGGCGCGAGCGCGCGGGCGACGGGTGCCCAGCACCGCCCGTCGTCGGAAAAGCCATGCGCGAGCACGAGAGATGGTTTTGCAGCGGCGCCGGCGTCACCGTTGCCGGTGCGCGTGTAGTGCAGCCGCAGCCCATTCACGTCGACATCCCCCTCGTACCAATCGGTAGTCATTTCGGCCCTTTCGCCAAACCACGGTCTCGTTTTTACCGGCTGCCCGTTCCCGGGAACAGCTTCTGCGCGAACAGGTAGAGGTCGTTCCGCCAGACGGGCCAGTCGTGTCCGCCCGAATCGACGTGCCAGACGTGGGGGACCTTCTTCTCGGTCAACGTGGCGTGGAAGGCTTCGCTGATCCGCATCAGGCCGTCCCGGTCGCCGCAGGAGATCCAGAGCAGTCGCAGCCTGGGCGCCGCCGCGCCCGGATCGGGGACGAGCTCCTCCGCCGGCCGCGCGCGATGCCCTCCCGGCGCACGTCGAAACCCGCCGGCGCAGCCGCGAGTCCCGAACCCTGCGCCGCCGCCGACGCCCCCGCCGCTCCCTGCGGGAACATGATCTGCGCGGTCTGGTGCAGGTAGCGGCGCCAGTTCGCCCACTCGTGTCCGCCGCTGCTGAGCACCCAGAAGTTGCGGACGCCGTACCGGTTGAGTACCGAAACCGTGTTCTGTCCGTTGCGCAGGGCGATGTCCGTCTCCCCCTGGGCCATGTAGAACGGTACGCGCAGCCGTTCCGCGTTGGTCCGCGGGTCGGCGAGCACTGCCTTGAAGTTCTCTTCAAACGCCTGCATCCGGTCGGGGAAGTAGCCGGAACTGTAGACGTAGAGCTCACCGAACGTGTCCAGGCGCGACAGCCCCGTGTTCATCACCACGAAGCCGCCCATGGACAGGCCGGCGAGCGCCCGGTTTTCGCGGCCGGGGCGGGCGCGATAGCGGCTTTCCACGAACGGGATGATGTCCTTCAGGTACTCCTGCGTGCAGGCGTCGTCGGCGCCGGGCGCGGGCGGGTCGGGCGCAGCGATCCCGCGCGTGTCGGGCATCACCACGATCATAGGGCGCGCTTTGCCGGCGGTGATCAGGTTGTCCAGGATGTACTGCGCACTTCCGCCACCCCGCGTGTCCGTTGACGTCCACTTGGAGTCGTCGTCGCCGCCGCCGTGGTTCAGGTACAGCACCGGGTATCTGGCACCGGGGTTCCTGTCATAGCCCGGGGGCAGGTAGACATGCAGCCGTTTGTCCTTGCCCGCGTAGTTTTTGTACGTCGCCTGCTCGACCTTGCCGTGCGGCACGCTATCGACCCGCGCGTAGAAGGCCGTGTCGTCGTGGCGGGGCAGGGCCGGCAGGATCGGAAGCGGCGCGGGGCCCGGCTTCGGCAGAGCGGGAAATCCCCGCCCCCCGCCCGGCGTTCCCGTGCCCGGCCGTGTCGCCGCCTCCGGCCGGGCCGACGGCAGCGGCCGTTCTGCGCCCCGGGCGGACGCGTGCGGGAGGCCGAACGCGGCCAGTACGGCGACCGCGGCACACCACTCGGTTCGTATCAATGGGATGCTCCTTTCCGCGGCAACCGGGAGCGGCGCCGTCGTCGCTCCCTTCCTCGCCCGCGGTCGCGTGTGTTCGGCGACGTGCGCGTTCCCGCGCCGCCCGCGTCACGCGGGCGCGATGCCGTCCCAGAGCGCGTCCACGAGGCTCCGAGCAAAGGCATCGACGTCCCCTGGCGTCAGCGGCTGTTTCACAAAAATGCTCTCCATAACGAAGGTGAGGCAGGGCCCGAACAGCATGCGTGCCACTACATCGACATCGCAGGGGCGGAGGCGCCCGCGGGCGGCCTCTTGCGCCAGGTAGTGCACGAGCCGCCGCCGGTCTCGGAGGATGGGCGACTCTTCGGGCTCGGACGGGCCAGCTCCGGACGGGTCCATGTCCGGCTTGTTGCCCCACCCGACCATCGCCAGTGGCAGGATCTGCTGCGAAAGGTGGATGATCTGCCGGGCGACGTGGACCAGGTTTTCGCGCAGGTCGCCCACGCCCACCAGGCCGTCGAGTTCCCGGACCCAGGCCGGTACCGCGGGCGGCTTCACGGCGGCGCGGAAAAGCGCGTCCTTGGTGGGAAAGCGGCGAAAGATAGAGGCCTCTGAAATCCTGGCCAGGCGGGCGATCTCGATGGTCGAGGCATTGACACCATCTCGAAGAAAGACGGTGCGCGCCGCCTCGAGGATCTGCTCGTCGGAGATCGTGACCGGCCTCGCCATAGTTCCTGAGTGTACACTCAGGAACTATGGCGTGTCAAGAGCCGGCCGAGTCAGCCGGGGCGTAGCGGCCTTTTGCTGCCGACGGCGGCGCCGCTCAGCCGCCGAAAAGTCGGCGCACATCCAGAGCGACGGTCCGGCGACGCTGGCGCTGCCGTCGCCGCGCTGTCGGCGCAAAACTCCTCGTAGGCCAGTTCGTGGTAGGCGGCGCCCAGGCGCGGGGCGCAGTCGAGGACGCGGCGCACGTGCTCGTCGGTGAGCCGCCTCCAGTGCCCGAAGCCGTCGGGGTTCCCCACACCCCGCTTGCGCCTTCGGCACAGGGACGCGGGCGCGGCGTCGGGGGCGCGGCGTCATGCCGGGGGCTATTTCTTGGCGATGACCCAGATGGCGTGCACGATGCCGGGGATGTAGCCCAGCAACGTGAGCAGGATGTTGATCCAGAACGCCTTCCCCATGCCCACCTGCAGGAAGACACCGAGCGGGGGAAGCAGGATCGCGGCGATGATGCGGATGGGGTCCATGGGTCTCCTCCGGAGAGCCACCGAACGCTGCGCGCGAAGAAAGGCTCGCGGCGCCGGCGGAATCTGCCTACGCTTTCTGGTTACCCGGAAAGCGGTGCCGCGTAACCGCGGGGCCGGTTTCCCCGCACCCTTCCCAGGTTGTTTCGCCGCCCGTTCCCTTGCTATAATACGACCGCAGCGCCGCAGAGGAAGGGAGATTGCCGGATGCTTGCCGTCGTCGAATCGAGCGCGATCCTGGGCGTGGACGCCTACGGGGTTCGCGTGGAGGTCAACGTCGTTCCGACCTCGCTGCCGACGTTCACCATCGTCGGGCTGCCGGACGCCGCCGTTCAGGAGTCCAAGGAACGCGTCCGGGCGGCCATCAAGAACACCGGCCTTTCGTTCCCGACGGACCGGAAGCTGACCGTCAACCTCGCCCCGGCGGACACGCGCAAGGGAGGCCCGTCCTTCGACCTGCCCATCGCCATCGGGCTCCTGGTCGCCACCGGCCAGGTAACGGAAGAACACCTGGGTGACACGGTGATCGTCGGCGAGCTGGGGCTGGACGGCTCCGTCCGGTCCGTCTCCGGCGTCCTGCCGGTCGCCATCTGGGCGCGCGCCAACGCGCGGCGCCGGCTGATCGTCCCCGCCGCCAACACGCGGGAAGCGGCCATCGTGGGCGACGTCGAGGTGTACCCCGTCCACACGCTGACCGACGTCGTGCTGCTGCTGAACGACCCGTCCTCGGCCACGCCCGTCACCGAGGACCCCCGCCGCATCCTCCGGACCACCGACGAATCAGACGTCGATTTCTGCGACGTCAAAGGTCAGGCCCACGTCAAGCGCGCCCTCGAAGTGGCCGCCGCGGGTGGTCATAACGCTCTACTCGTCGGCAGCCCGGGCAGCGGCAAGACGATGCTCGCCCGGCGCATGCCGACGATC